>JAEENW010000038.1 GCA_016283945.1 Bacillota bacterium | reverse complement strand
ACGAGCCGGGCGGGGATTGCAGCTACGTCATCGAATTCCGGAACAAGAAGGGGGCTGAGGAGATCCGGGTCTTCGAGAGGAACGATCTGCACAGCATGCTCTTCGACATCAGCTTTGCTGCGGACGATGCTTACGCTAGCGTGAATAGTGAGAGGGAACTGCTTATCTACTCCGCAGGAGAAGCCGTGCGTGACAATCCCCTGTACCGCGCCGCGCAGGCTCTGGGAGATGTTCTGCTGCAGGATCAGCTCAGCCTGTATTTCAACGCCGACGACGCCGGGGTACGCAGAAGGCTGTCCGAAAGACTCGGCCGGACTATCCTTCCCCGCCTTTCCGAGGACTTCGACAGGGACTATGTCGTTGATTCGAATACGGTGAACGCGGCTCTGCTCGAGGGCTCAGGCTATCATCTGCTCCACGTGCCGCATTTCGCGATGAGGGGCAAGACGCACGAAAAGTGCGCGATCAACCCCCATATCCGGGTATTAAAAGACGCGGCCGCAGGGGACGCGGCCGCGATGAGCTTTAAGGAGTTTATGAAGATGATCGAGGAGAACGCCCAGGTCTGAGCAGGAAGCCTTCGGTCTCAGCGATGATCCGCTCCGGCTCACCGTCCTTTTTATAGAAGTGATCCGTGCCCATGAAGATCGCCAGGCGTATACCGTTCTTTTCCGCGTACCTGCGCGTGTCCTCGGGGTCTACGACTTCGTCGGCGCTCCCCTGCATGATCAGCATGTTTTCGGGATGGGGAGGGGCGGGAGTATAGGCGTCGTGCGCCAGAAGGCTGTCGTAGAACTCCCTGCCGACGATGATGTCTTGTGATTTCCCCAAGCCGATCGGCTCTCCTCGCGCTATTCTTTCCGGGCCGTCTGCGGGTGTTATTCCGCAAATGACTTTGCCCGCCTTCAGCGCGGGAGACCTCAGGATCAGTTCGGAAAAGACCTCCGGGTGAGCGTTTCTGTAGAGCGTGGCGAGATAACCGCCGAAGCTCGTCGCGAAGCAGGCTATCGGAATGTCCCGGCCCCAGGTCAGCCGGTCCAGAACGGTCTGAAGGTCGTCCAGGCAGCGTTCCGCCGTCAGGGAGCAGTCGGGAGCGTCGCTCTCCCCGTGCTGCGGCCAGTCGAAGGAGACGACGAGGATCCCCTTTTCGCCTAGCCTTTCTCTGAGCTTTTCGATCACGGAGCTGCCCTTATCCCCGCCGAATCCGTGCAGGCAGAGCAGTATCATGCGGGGATCCTCGATCTTGTTGTAATCGACCGGGATATCCCAGCCGTGCGCGCTTTTGAGCGCGCATTTTTCGGGCTCGAATGTGTTGTTCGTTTGCGTCATATACTCCTCCTGATGCCGCGGACTCACACGCACGAAGCGCCCCGTCAGTCCCGCCGCTTTCCCCGGATCAGCCCAGATTGATATAGTACTCGCCGAGGTCCCGGATCTCCACGTCTTCCGCCGTTATCCCGTCATCGTAGAAGCGGTAGTAGACCGCGGGGAAGACGTTTTCGAGCAGGACGGCGGCGGGCAGTTGGTACAGGGGATTGTTGTAGAGCTTGTGCCGCCTGGCCTCCCGCAGCAGGGCTTCCTCGTCCTTGCCGTAGGTCTCAAGCATGTCCTTTTTCCTCACGTAACAGTATACAGAGAAATCGGAAAGCGGGTATACCGCGAGCTTGATAAATCCCTCGCCTTCGGGCTCGCCGAAGTCGTAAAGGCCCAGGCTCGCCGCCATCCTCTGGCACGAAGCGGCCCAGCGCGCCATTTCGGAGGCCTTGCCGGCGGGCGATATCTCGCCGATGAACTTGCCGTAATACCTGCTCAGATTTCCGCTCAAG
Source organism: Bacillota bacterium (assembly GCA_016283945.1). GTDB lineage: Bacteria > Bacillota > Clostridia > Peptostreptococcales > Anaerovoracaceae > RGIG2707. The sequence goes on along the minus strand of JAEENW010000038.1, from coordinate 3,710 downwards.
CCATCCTTCATGTCGTGCACGAAGAGGTCCAGCGCGGCGCTCTTCCCGGGAAGAGTCCTCGTGATCTCTGCCCCAAGCCCGTCGATATAGTAGTCCTTCAGCTCGACGGCGAAGTCCTCTTCGCGGGAGAACAGTTCCTCCCACACGGGACGGTTCCTGTTTTCGCAGGCCTTGAAATGCTCAGGGTAAACGCTCGAATAGACAGTGAATAGTTTTAACATGGCAGCCTCCTTCAGTAACGCTTTTGATGTACCGCTCTGCTTCATACCGGTTCATTATGAATTATAGCGTTGTGAAGGAGACATATTCGGGACATGAGATCGGGGCATGTCAGCCGCGTCAGTCTCTATCTCCCCAGCCTCAGCAGCATCAGCGCGCAGGCCCTGATCCCGTTCTCGAAGTCGTCGAGGCGCATGTTCTCGTTGGGAGCGTGCTCGTGCTGGTCGGCCGCGCACATCGGCAGTATCGCGGTCTGCACTCCGACGGCCTCGGTGAACATCGAGAGCGGCCCTGAGCCGGCGCCGTTGGGATAGACGATGGGCTCCTTGCCGTAGGCGTCGCGCAGGCATCCTATTATGGTCTGGACGTAGGGGTTGGTGACGGGGATGCGCACGGGCAGGGTCCCGAGCGAGCCCGGATCGACCCTCACGTCGTCGAAGCCGTGCTTGTGCAGGTGGGCCATGAACTTCTCGTGGATGTCGCGGGGATCCTGATCGGGCACGAGGCGGAAGTCGAGCCTCGCCCTGCAGTAGTGCGCGACGACGTTGTTGTCCCCGGGCCCGGGGAAGCCGCCTCGTATGGAGTTGATGTTGCTGGAGGGCTCGAACACGAAGTTGTAGTTGTAATCGTCGCCGTGCGGCCCCATCGCGAAGTGGTCGAGCTCGAGCTCCTCGAGGGTGACGGCTCCGTCGTTGGGCATGGAGCTAAGCGCGGCCTTTTCCTCCTCGGAGATCGGCCTGATCCCGTCGTAGAAGCCGTCGATGAGCACGTAGGAGTCGCTGAAGCGCCTTATGCTGGAGAGCACCTCGACCATGCGCCAGATGGCGCTGGGAACGGTCGGCCCGTGCATGGAGTGGACGTCGCGGTTGGCGCAGGTTATCTCGAGTATGGGCGCGTAATAGCCCTTGGTGCCGAGCTTGATCGTCGGCCTGTGGGACTCGTGCATCGCGCCGTCGGAGTTGAGGCAGAAGTCCGCCGAGAGCTCCTCCCTGTGGGACCTGAGGAATTCCGCAAGGCCTTCGCTGCCCTCCTCCTCGCCGCCCTCGAAGATGAACTTGACCGTGCAGGGCAGGCTCCCGAGCTCCTCGCGGCAGATCTGCACCGCCTTGACGTACATGAAGATCTGGCACTTGTTGTCGGAGACGCCGCGGCCGTACATGCGCCCGTCCCTGATGACCGGCTCAAAGGGGTCGCTGTCCCACTCGGAGAGATCGCCGGCGGGCTTGACGTCGTAGTGGCCGTAGACGAGCATGGACGGGGCGCTTTCGGGCTCGTCCGCGAGCGCGACGCCCGTGACGAAGGGGTAGGGCTTGCCCGGGCCCTCGTGGACGCGGTTGACCTTCGCGTCTATGCCGGAGGCTCTCATTATCTCCGCGAAGAGTTCGGCACAGTCCTCAACGCCCTCGCCCGAGGCGCTTATGCTCCTCTGCCTGACGAGCCTCGCGAGCTCCTCCAGCCACTCGTCCTTCCTTCTCTCGATGATCCCGCTTATGCGGCTTACGCTGTCCCTGCTGTCCATGGGGTCTTCCTTTCCTTTGTGTGCTTTGCGCCGCGCCGGCCTGCGCCGGCTTCGCTGCGCACGGCCTGTGAGTTACGCGGCGCGGCTTCATCCGCGCCCCACGCGATTGATATATAGCACAGAATATGATAACATTATTTGGTATTATATCACATGTCATCAGGAGGAAAGCCCATGCCGAGAGAATACTTCATGGAGACCCGCAGGCTCCGCTTTTCCCGCTGGACGCCTGAGGACGGAGAGCTCGCGAGGCTGCTCTGGGGCGACCCGGAGGTGACCCGCTATATCAGCGCGAGCGGGATCTTCACCGAAGAGCAGATAGCCGCGAGGCTCGCGCTCGAGGTCGAGAACCAGGCCACGTACGGTGTGCAGTACTGGCCTGTCTTCCTCGCGGAAAGCGGCGAGCTCGTCGGCTGCTGCGGGCTGAGGCCCAGGGGCGGTTCCGCCGAAGCGTCCTCCGTCAGAGAGCCCCTCGTCTTCGAGCTTGGCTTCCACCTGCGCCCGCGCTTCTGGCGTCAGGGCCTGGCGGTCGAGGGCGCCAGGGCGGCCATGGCCTACGCCTACTTCGTGCTGGGCGCGGACGCGCTCTTCGCCGGCCACAACCCGCGTAACGAACGCTCGCGCGAGGTCCTGCTCGGGCTTGGCTTCCGCTTCGCGGGCGAGGAGTTCTACCCGCCGACGGGGCTCATGCATCCCTCGTACGAGCTGCTGCGGGAGGACTGGGATCCAACCCGGGAGCGCCCTTAGATCCCGGCCGGCAGTCTCTCCGGATCCCGCCCGAGCGTGAGCTCAGAGCGCCGGAAGGCCGGACACTCTCAAACATTATAAAAATCAATTAAAAGACCGCGGAACTGAGGAAATCCTCCGGCCCGCGGTCTTTTTGCGCTTTAGCTTCCGGCTTTCGCCGCGCGTCCTACTTATACTTGTAGAATCCAACGCCGGCGTTGACACCGGTCTCGCCCTTGTCGATCTTCTCCTTGAGGAGCTTGCCGATCAGGTTGGTCACGCTGCCCTCGACGTTCACGTCGGGCTTCATCTGGTTGATGTTGTAGGCGGTCTCGAGTCCGACGATGTCCAGGATCTTGAACGGGCCGGCGGGGGCTCCGGTGGCGAGCTCCCAGGTCTTGTCTATGGTCTCGAAGTCCGCTACGCCGGTGGCCAGCAGGGCCTGGGCGGAGCTGAGGAAGGGCACGAGCATCGAGTTGAGGATGTAGCCCGGCTGCTCCTTGTGGAGCTGCAGGGGGATCATGTTGATCTCGTCCGCGAACTTGACGGTCTCCTTGTAGATCTCGGGATCGGTGCCGGGATGGCCCATGACCTCGGCGGTGTTGTTCTTCCAGATGGTGTTGGCGAAGTGCAGCGCGAGGTACTTCTCCGGCCTTCCGGTGTACTCCGCGAAGGTGCTCGGAAGCAGGGTGGAGGAATTGGTCAGGAGGACGGTCTTCTCGGGGATGAGGTCCTTCATGTCGCTGTAGATGGCGATCTTCGCCTTGGGATCCTCGGCCATGGCCTCGATGACGACGTCGGCGTCGGAGAGGGCCTTGCCGAGGTCGAGCTCGAACTTGATCTTGCTCGCGAAGTTCTCCTTAGCCTGCGCGACGAGCGCATCGATGCTCTCGGGGGTGGCGCTGTCCCAGTCGCGGATCAGGCCCTTGGGATATACGAACTTTCCCATGGGGGAGCCGATGAGCGCCTTGGCGGTCAGCAGATCCTGGATCATGAGCTCGGAATAGCGCTCCAGCTTCGGCTTGGCTCTCCCGATGGAAGCCTCAGACCTGAGCCAGAAGGTGACCTCCTTGCCCACGTAAGCGCACATGAGGCCGATCTGTGAACCCAGAACGCCTCCGCCTATGAGTGTGACTTTGTTCAGTTCCATTTGTGATCTCCTCTCGTTATATATTCCCGCCGGGCCGGACAGCGCGTCCGTCCGGCAAATAATCAGCTGTCTTTATTCATTTTACACTACAAAAAG
>JAEENW010000037.1 GCA_016283945.1 Bacillota bacterium | reverse complement strand
TGTTCATGAGCAGGCACACCGCGGTAACGTCTGCGACAGCGTCCATGCTGCCGACCTCGTGGAAGTGGATCTGGTCGACCGGCTGTCCGTGGGCGTGGCTCTCGGCCTCGGCGATGAGGCCGTACACGGCCATGACGTCGTCCTTGACAGCCTCGGGGATGTGGAGGTGGCCCCTGACTATGTGCTCGATGTCGTGCAGCCCGCTGTGGGAATGGCTGTGGGTATGGCTGTGGTCGTGGTCATGAGCATGGTCGTGGTCATGCACGTGAGCAGCCTCCGCGGCGTCCGTGTGGGTATGTTCATGATCGTGCGCGTGATCGTGCACGTCCTCCGCTTCCTCCTCCTCGCCGTGCACCTTCACACTTACGTGGGTGCCGGTGATGCCGCACTTGACGGAGGGCTCGCGGACGAACTCGACTCCGGGGATGCCCAGGGAATTGAGCTCGGCTATAAAGGCGTCGGGATCAGGCATGAGCTCCAGAAGAGCGGCGGTCAGCATGTCGCCGGCCGCGCCCATGCCGCAGTCTATGTAGAGAGTCTTCATTCTAAGTCCTCCTTCCCGGTTCCCCCGGTCCTGGCTTCCATATGGTTGATCCTGCTCGCGAGGAATCCGGCTCCGAAGCCGTTGTCTATGTTGACCACGGAGACCCCGCTCGCGCAGGAATTGAGCATCGACAGCAGCGCGGACAGACCTCCGAACGAGGCGCCGTAGCCCACGCTGGTAGGAACGGCTATGACCGGGCAGTCGGCGAGGCCCCCGATCACGCTGGCGAGAGCGCCCTCCATGCCCGCGATGGCTATGATGACGCTCGCGCTCATGATGTCATCGAGGTGGGCGAGAGTCCTGTGAAGGCCCGCGACTCCCACGTCGTAGAGCCTGACGACCTCGTTTCCGAGGACCTCCGCGGTGAGCGCGGCCTCCTCGGCGACGGGGATGTCGCTGGTGCCGCCGGTGCAGACCACTATCCTGCCTATGCCGTCGGGCTTCGGGAGAGGCCCGGTGATGCCGACCCTCGCGTCCGGATGATAGTCGAGCTCGCAGTCCCGCGCCACTTCCGCGGCGGCTTCGGCGCTGAGCCTCGTTATGAGAACGGTCTTCTGGCCGTGCTTCCTCATCACGGCGAGTATGCCGCGTATCTGCTCAGGCGTCTTTCCCGCGCCGTAGATGACCTCGGCGGCGCCCTGCCTTATCTTCCTGTGAAGGTCGACCTTGGCGTAGCCGATGTCCTCAAAGGGCTCGGATTTTATCCTGAGGAGCGCCTCGTCGGTGCTTATCCGCCCGTCCTTCACGTCCTCGAGTATCTTTTTCAGTTCGCTGTTCATCTTCTGACCTCCAGATCGAGAAGCGTCCCCGCGTATCCTATCTCCTTCAGCCTCGCCGAGACCTCGGAGCTCTTTTCAAGCAGCGCGTCTGTCTGCGCCTCTGGGAACTGCAGCCTCGCGAAGAGCTTTCCGCCCGCGGCGGGCAGAGTCCTGACCCTGATGTCGCTGAAGCCGAGCCCGAAGAGGAAGCTCTCGGCCTCCTCGGTCATCGCGAGCTTGCGCGCGGTGATGGGCTCGCCGGCGGGGATCCTCGTGGCGAGGCAGGCGTACGCGGGCTTGTTCCACGTGAAGAGCCCGGCCTCTTTCGAGAGCCTTCTGACCTCAGCCTTGGTTATACCGGCTTCGCGCAGGGGCGAGCGCACGCTCATCTCCCTGAGGGCCTTCATCCCCGGCCTGTCGTCCGCGTCGTCGGAGGCGTTCGTGCCGTCTATCACGACGCTGAAGCCGTCCCCGGCGGCTGCCTTTAATATATTTCCGAATATGTTCTGCTTGCAGTAGTAGCAGCGGTCGGGCGGATTTGCCGCGACCCTGCTGTCAGAGAGCACATCGAGCTCTATTACCCTCATGTCCGCGCCGAGAGATTCCGCGAGCTTCTTCGCGTCCTCGAATTCGAACTGAGGCTGGAACTGCGCCCTGACGTAGTAAGCCCTTACCCTGGCGCCGCACTCTATCGCAGCGCTCAGAAGATACGAGGAGTCGGTCCCTCCGGAAAAAGCCAGAGCGACCTCGGGGCATTCCTCGAAGAAAGCCTTAAGACCGGGATGTACCATGAGTTTCTCCCCTTTCCGCCCATCCGGGCAGACGCCGGCGCATGGGCGCCGGATCTATCGCTTCAGACGATTAATTATAGCCGAATAGCCCCCGTATGGCAAATCAAAGTAGTTGTCCGCGCTTGAGAAATCTTAACAAAAAACAGGCGAAATATATGCAGTATACACATAATTCGCATATAATATTAACGCGGCAGGAGGAAGACCGCCGCGTTTCGGAGGGATAGCATGGGAGTACAGACTGTCATAGGAAGCGCTTTTCTCGCGTGCGGGCTGGCGTACGGCGCCTTCTTCGCGTGGGAGATGAAGTCCCACCCCGAGAAGCTCGCGGCCTCCACGGCTAAGCTCGGCACGCTCTGCGCGTTCGAGTTCGCCATATACTTCCTCTGCACTCTGGGAGTCTCGGACTTCCTGCTAAACACCCTGCTAATAGGGCGGCTCAAGCTCGCGGAGGGTAAGAGCCTTCCCGCGAACATCCTGGCCGCGACCATAGTCCCCGGCGCCTTCATAGCCTTCAGCTACCTGAAGGGCGGAAGCACGGTCGACGCCCTCACCCTGGTGCTGTGGATGCTGTGCCTCACCCTCGGCGGGGCTCTCGGCGGACGAGCCGTGAGCGGCATGGACGCGAAGCTGCTCAAGAGGATCATGGGCGCCGCGATAATAGCCTCCATGGGGGCGCTGATCTTCAGGATGATCGCGAGCTCCGGCGCCGTCGGGACCCTCACGGGCCTTAGGGGAGGCAAGCTGGTCGCCATGTGCGTCTTCTGCGTTGCCCTCGGCTTCATAAACGTGATGGGAGTTCCCGGAAAGCCCGCCGCGACCGCGATGCTGCTGGTCCTGGGCCTCTCGCCGGTATCCGCGCTCACGCTGACGCTGGTGCTCGGCTCCATCATTCCCATGAGCGGGGGAGTGCGCGTCGCGCGCGAGGGGCTTTACGACAGAAAGCTCGTCCTCGCCGCCATGACCGCGGGGAGCGCCGCCGCCATACTCGGAGTGCTCATGGCCGTATCACTCGATCCGCTGCTGCTCAACATCCTGCTGCTCGCGGTGATGCTGACAGCCGTTATAAGCCTGTTAAAGAACTGAAAGCAGAGCCGCTTCCGGGGCGCGAAGCCGCAGAGGCCGCAGCCGCAGATACCGGGCCGCGAGGCCCTCACCCAAGCAAAGGAGGAAGAAAGATGGAATTCAGCATACTCGCTCAGAGAAGGCGCAGCGTCAGAAAGTACGAGTGCCCAGCTCCGCGTCCGCAGATCGAGAGGATCCTGAAGGAAGCGCAGCAGGCCCCGTCCTGGAAGAACATGCAGACCACCAGGTACTACGTAGTTGACAGCCCCGAGACCCTCGAGGCGTTCAGAGCGGCCATACTGCCGCAGGGCAACAAGGAGAAGTCCGAGAACGCCGCCCTCATCGTCACGACCTTCGTAAAAGACCAGGTCGGCTTCAGCGAGGGACAGCCGGTGAACGACGCCGGCAACTTCTGGGGAGCCTATGACTCCGGCCTCGCGAGCGCCTACCTCTGCCTCGCCGCCTCAAACGAGGGCTTCGACACCCTGATCATGGGCATCCGCGACGCGGAAGCCATCAGGAAGTGCCTCAGCATCCCCGGGGACGAGCAGATCATGGCGGTCATCGCGATCGGCAAGCGCGCCGAGGAACCCGCGATGCGCCCGAGAAAGCCCCTCTCCGAGGTCGCGAAGTTCTTCTAGACCTAGCCGCGGCAAGCTGATAAAGCGAAATAAAGAGCAAGGCCCCCTGAATAAGGAGGCCTTGCTTTTATATTGCGATGATCGAGGCCATAGCGGAGCCCGGCTTCCGCTCTCAGCTCCTGCTCTTCCTGTTCCAGGCGTAGCCGAAGGACGCCCCGCAGGCTCCGCCTATGATGTGGCTGAGCTGCGAGATGTTGTCGGCGCTGAGTATCCCCGCCATGAGCTCCTTCCCCACGTAGATCAGCGCGACCAGTATGAAGCTTAAGGGGATCTCCCCCTCCTTGAACTCGGTGAAGGAGGTCAACAGTATGAAGGCGAAGACTATGCCGCTCGCGCCCATTATCCCCGTCCCGGGGAAGAAGACCGCGTTGACTATCGAGGTGACGAGCGCGGTGATCGCCATCGCGGTGGCGAGCCTGCCGCTGCCGTATTTCTCCTCGAGCATAGGCCCGAGCAGCAGTATCATGCTTATGTTTCCAAGGAAGTGCTGCCAGCCCGAGTGCCCGAAGACGTGGCTGAACGCCCTGAACCAGGTCAGGGGCGAGAGCAGCGGCGCCCTGTAGGACGCGAAGTAGCGCATGGTGACCGCTCCGCCGCTCGCGGTGCCGAGAGCCGTCACCACGAGGCAGATCAGCGCGAAGCTGAGCACCACGGGCGCGTTGAACACTATCCTCACTCTTTTCTTTTTGAGATCGCTCATATTTGCCTCTTTACTTTTTGACTTTGACGCTGCTCCGGCGCGGGGCGCCGGCGGGCTCGCGGGATCACTCGCTCAGTATCTTCTGAAACTCTACCTTGTAACCGTCCGGATCCCTGAAGAAGCAGGAATAGACGGGAAAGACCGGATGCCTCGCGGGAGCGGCTATGGGCTCCGCCCCGGCTGCCAGGACATCCGCGTATCTGGCGTCGACGTCGGCCTCGTCCCGGCAGTTGAAGCTTATGCAGGGGCTGTATTCGCCCGTGGGCATGGGCCGCCCGTCGCCGTACTGCACGAAGCCTATGTAGCCGTAGCCGCTGTCGAGGATGAGCGACTGACCGCCGCCCTGGACCTGGCCAACCCTCAGACCGCAGACTCTCTCGTAGAAATCCCTCGTGCGGGCGATGTCCCCGCAGGGAAAGAAAATGACGGAGCTCTCTATTGCCATGCTCATGCCCTCCGTTTACGCGCTTTATTCAGAGTTAGTATATCACGGCGCGCCCCCGAGGTGGTATAGTTTAGGTGACGGACGCGCCCGCGCCGGCGCTGAAAGGAGACCCCATGGAAAAGAAAAAGATACTGCTCATAACCACCGGAGGCACCATAGCCTCAAAGAACAGCGGAGACGGCCTCGCTCCCGAGATGGGCTCCAAGCAGCTGCTCGACTACATGGAGGCGCTTCCCGAGCATTACGACATAGACGTCGAGGACCTCATGAGCCTCGACAGCTCCAACATACAGGCCGAGGAGTGGCAGACCATAGCCCGCGCCGTCGCAGCGGGGCTCGACGACCACGACGGGATCGTCATCACGCACGGCACCGACACCATGGCCTACACCGCGTCGATGCTCTGCTACATGCTCAGGGACCTCGACAAGCCGGTCGTCATAACCGGAAGCCAGGTCCCCATCGACAACATGCTCACCGACGCGCGCGACAACCTCTACACCGCATTCGCCGCGGCGGGCAGCGGGATCAACGGCGTGAGCATAGCCTTCAACCGCAAGATCATACGCGGCTGCCGGGCCGTCAAGGTGCGCACCATGGGCTTCGAGGCCTTCGAGAGCGTCAACGCCGGCCTGCTCGGCGAGGTCTACGGCGACGGCCTCAGGAAGTACGTGCAGGACAGGCGCCCCAACGGCATCTTCGAGCTGAAGGACAGCCTCTCCACCGACGTTTTCCTGCTCAAGCTCATCCCCAGCACCAAGCCCGAGATCTTCGATACCCTGCGCAGGATGAACTACCGCGGCATAGTCATCGAGGCCTTCGGTCTCGGCGGCATGCACTTCATCAGGAGGAACCTCCTCGACGCGCTCGAGCGCCTCACCTCCGAGGGTGTATCCGTTGTCGTCGTGAGCCAGTGCCTCTACGACGCGAGCGACCTGCGCTTCTACGAGGTCGGGACCAAGCTGCTCTCCTGCGGCGTCATCTCCGGCCGCGACATGACCACCGAAGCCGCAGTCACCAAGCTGATGTGGGCGCTCGGACAGACCGACGATCCGAAGCGCATACGCAAGATCTTCGAGACCGACCTGGCGGGTGAGATCGCGGCGGACGCGCTGTAGGAGCTCTCTGCGGGCCCTGCAGGGACTCTCCCTCGGCAGACGCATTCTCAAAAACAAAAACGACCCCACGGCTAACGCGGGGTCGTTTATTGTAAAGACCGCGGGCCCTCCCCATCCGAGAAGGCCCGCGTTTTCTTTTGCTTTGATTTCAGGAAGCCCTGCGGTCCGCGCCGTAACGCCACGCTTCGGGGCTTCCGCCCGCGGCGCGCCGACTTACACGATCATCAGCTGGCCGTGCTTGGGATCGAGGTACTCGATCTTTCCGCTCTCCCTGAGGAGGACGGTCTCCTCGAGGTAGAACCAGACCTTCTGTCCGCCCCACTCGGGGACGTCGAGGGCGACGTTGTACTCGACGGCGTAGACGGTGTTCGGATTGACCTTCTTCTCGCCCCTGCCGGGGATGAACTCCTGCTTATCGTAGAGGCCGATGGTCGGTCCCGCGGAGTGCACGAAGGGTCCTACCGGGTGCGAGTAGAGCCTCGCGTCGATGCCCTCCTTCGCTGCCTTCTCCTTGGCGGCGAAGAAGACCTCGTTGCCGGTCCTGCCGAACTGGAGCTCCTCGCCCACGATGTCGGCGAAGCGCCTTCCCACCCTGCAGCCCTCGAGCAGGCCCTTGGGAGGCTCGGTCTCGCCCGGCTTGAGCACGTATGCCACTCTCTGGTGATCAGTCGTGAGGCCCATGTAGACTATTCCCATGTCGTAGCGCAGCAGGTCTCCGCAGCGGATGACGCCGCCGGTCATCCCTCCGTCCACGCCCATCCTCTGGAAGTTGACGTCGGGGCTGAAGCTCGGCGCGATGCCCAGCCTCACGAATTCCTGCTTGACCCACCACTCGACCTCGTCGGTAGTGGTGATGCCCGGGGTGATGACCTCTCTGGAGAACGCGTGCTCCATGATCTCGGTCGTTAGCTTGTAGATAGAGGGATACATCGCGAGCTCAGCCTCGGTCCTGGTCTCGATCCAGCGGACGCAGAGGTCTTCGGCGCTCACTATCCTTGACGCGAGATCGCCGAGCTGCTCCTGCAGCCTGAGATAGAAGGCGGCGGAGAGGCCGGAGCAGAGGGTGTAGTCGCGGGAGATGTTGACGCCGATGTTCTTCGGGTCCTTCTCCCTGATGAAGTCGGCGATGTACTCCCACTGGAGGGTGTTGTCGAACTTGAGCTGCTTGTAGAAGCGCGCAAGCGTCCCGTTGGGCTTGTTGATGCTGTAGCGTCCGTAGCTGCCGTCCTTCTCCTTGACGAAGGCGAGGCAGGTGGTGCGGCTCGCGTTGAGTATGGCCGACGGCACGAGGCTGCGGTAGACCGGATCCTCGTTCTGCTCGCCGGTGATGATGAGCCAGAGCTCTATCCCGGTCTCCTCCATGAGCGACGGGAGCAGATTGTCGAGCCTGTCCAGCTTGATCTGGTCGCAGAGCTCCTGCTGGCGCTTGAGCGATTCTATGCTGATGCTGTAATCCTTCATTTGTTTCCCCTTTCGGATAGGCGCGAGGTGAGCGGCTGTTTGTTTTATTATATCAGAAATGGCCCGAGAAAGCCTTATTCTTTGTTTTACAGCAGCAGATGAAGGGAATCAGCGTATGCGCTTCGCGCATCCGCCGTCCTGCGCCCGCTCCGGCGGGCTCGGACCTGAACGGTCCACCGGACCGTTCAGCCTTTTCAGGGTTCGATCCCCTTCTCCAATTTGTACCTGAGCAAAGCAAAGGGCCCGGCTTTGCCGGACCCTTTGTTTTGCTGGAGCAGATGAAGGGAATCGAACCCTCGACCGCAGCTTGGGAAGCTGCTGTTTTGCCATTAAACTACATCTGCGCTTACAGTCGCAGGGCGGTACTCCCGTCCAGCGACTTGGTTATTATATCACAGTTTCCCTGCGTCTTGAAAAAAACTTTTCAAAATGCTAAACTTTATCGCAGGAGTGTGCAGACATGAAGAACACGCGCGAAGATTATCTGGAGATGATCCTCGATCTGAAAAACGAAAAGGGCTACATCCGTTCCGTCGACATAGCGGCGGGACTCGGCGTTACGCGCGCCAGCGTATCCTACGCAGTCAAGCGCCTCAGGGAGGACGGCCTGATCACGATGGACGACGCCGGGATGATAGAGTTCACGCCCGAGGGGCTTCAGATCGCTGAGCGCACGATGTTCCGCCACCAGATGCTCACCTCCATACTCATGTCCATGGGCGTCAGCGAGGACGCTGCCTGCGACGACGCCTGCGCCATGGAGCACATCCTCAGCGAGGAGAGCTTCAGCGCCCTTCTGCGCTTCGCCCAGGAGCGCGATCTCCCCGTTCATCACCACGACTTCAAGAAACACATCCACCATCACTAGCACTGCCGGAGCCCCGGCGCTTCAGTTGTCCCTGGCCCTTCGCGCTGAAAGGAAGGATCGAACTTGACGGATCACATCGGAATAATGTCGCTCGCCGGTTTCCTGGCGGGCTTTATAAATTCACTCACGGGCTTCGGATCGGCGATCATGATCATGCTCTTCCTCCCGGGCATCTTCGGGATCACCTCCGCTGCCTCGCTGACCTCGTCCGTCTGCATAGGGCTCAATCTCGTGACCTTCTGGCAGTACAGGAAGTCGATCAACTGGCGCATCAGCCTCATCTGCTCGTTCTTCTACGCGATCGTGAGCGTCACGGCTATCAACATGGCCGCAGACCTCGACCTTAGACTGCTCTCCGCTCTGTTCGGAGGCTTTCTTGTCCTGCTGTCGGTGTACTTCCTCTTCTTCGCGGGCAAGTTCACCATAAAGGCGACCGTTCCCGCTCTGATACTCACGGGACTGTTCTCGGGCATAGGCGGCGGACTCTTCTCGATAGGCGGACCGCTGCTCGCGGTGGTATGCCTCAACGCGACGCAGAGCCGCGAGGAGTACGTCGGGACGATACAGAGCATATTCTTCCTCACCGCGATCCCAGGCATGACCACGAGGATACTCAAGGGGCTCTACACCGCGGACATGATCCCGCTCACGCTCATAGGCTTCGCCGTGGCGCTGATCGGCAAGTACGCCGGGAAGCTCACCGCCCAGAGGATGAACGGCGAACTCCTCAAGAAGCTGATCTACATCTACATCGGCTTCGCGGGCATCGTGAACATCATCAAGAACATCTAGGACCTGATACAGGCAGCGGAAGAACTGATCTATCAAGCGCTCTCAGCTGCACGAAAGCTGAGAATTGCATATTACCGGCTGATTATTCTTTCCGGGTAAATCAAAGAGGTGCGGGCTTTCATGCCCGCACCTCTGTTTTGCTTTTTATGGATCCTTACGCGCGGATCTGCCCTACTGCGCGGGCTTACCCTCGATCTCAGTCCCGGGCTTGCTCATCAGCGCCTTAATAGTGTCGATCGCGTTCTCGTGGACTATGTCCTTGGGGACGAAGTGAACGGCCTTGAAGACCAGGTTCATGATCGTTCCGCCCGCGATGAAGACGATCAGCGTTCCGATGCCTATCGGCGCGCCGAGCAGCCACGCCGCGAAGGTGACCACGGCGGAGACTATGATAGTCACCGTGCCGTAACCGAGCCTGGCGAGCTTCCTGTTGATCATGACCATCATCGTGTCTCTGGGACCGCAGCCGAGCGCGGCGCTCATGTAGAGCACGCTCCCGACCGCCGAGATGAACATGCTCGCGAAGAGCATGAGAAGGCGCAGCACATAGCTCTCGGGCTGGGTGAAGATACCCACCTCGAGCCAGAAATCGGTGAAGATCCCGACAAAGGTGGCGTTCAGCAGCGAGCCGAAGCCTATGGGCTGCCTGCAGAGCAGGTCTATGCCTATGATGATGTAGGATACGGCGGTCGCGACCTGGCCCACGGTGAATGGTATGTGCAGGGCTATGCCCTGGTTGAGGGCAGTCCAGGAGGCGGTTCCGATCGCGGCGGCGATCTGGATGGAGGCCGACATTCCGAAGAGGCAGAGCCCTATCATGAGCTTCGGGAGGCGGCTCAGTCTGTTTTTCAGCACTTCAGTATTCATAACATTCGACATTGTACGCTTAGCGTAAGCTGAATTCAATCGTTTTGTTGAAAATGACGAAAAAAAGCGCAGCCCCAACGGAGCTGCGCTTTCGGATCCTGAAGCTGTGTCAGGGCAGAAGCCCTTCCCCCCCTACTTCTTGTTCTTGAGGAGCAGGCTGGCGGCGGCGAGCACGTCGTTGGCGTCGATGCCGTCGGAGAGGTCGATCTGCGGTCCCTTCTTGGTGGTCTTCTTGGAGCTTCCTCCGCTGACCTTCTTGGCCATGCTGGCGACGGCGGCAGCGGTGGCCGCGGTCTTGGCGAGCTTGGCGATGTCAACGTTTCCGAGGAGAGAGGTCATGAGGCCGCCGACGTTGGAGGCGTTGGTCGCCTTCTTGGTCTCGGTCTGGGCCTGCTGTCCGAGGAGGCTCATGAGCAGAGGAGCGGCGGCGGAGAGCACGTCTCCGGTCTGCTTGGTGGTGGTGCCGGTGGCCTTGGCGACCTGGGTCGCGGTGTTCTTGGTCTCGGCTCCGAGCAGGTGGCTGATGATCTTGGCGCCGTCAGCCATGTCCACGCCCTTCATGAAGCTGGCGAGGTCGCTGGTGTCGACGGCTGAATGATCCTTGAGGGCGTTGGCGAAGCCTTCGGCGGTCTGCTGGTTGTTGGCCTGCTGGGAGACTCCCTGCATGAGCATGGGCAGAGCCGCGGTAAGGATTCCGCTGATGTCGTCCGTGCTGTTTCCGGTCTTGGAGCTTACTCCGTTGAGAGCGCCGGAGCTGAGCATGGTGTTCATAAGAGTGGTAAGATCCATTGTTGTCCTCCGTTTAATCATATAAAAGCGCTACGGCTTTTCTCACTTGCAATCAATACTGAATTGATTGTATCATAATTCAAGTCAGCGCAAGGACTTTTTTTGAATTTGAGGAGCGCTCTGAACTGAAAATGAAGAACAATTACCATATGCACACATACCGCTGCGGCCACGCAGCCGGAACCGAACGCGAGATGGCTCTCGCCGCGTCCGCGAACGGCCTTCTGACCGCTGGTTTCTCCGACCACAGCCCCTTCCCCGGCGTCCCGGCCTCCAGGGTCAGGATGGCGCCCGAGGAGATCGGTGAGTACGTCGAGAACGTGCTCGAGATGAAGGCGGAGCTGAAGGGAAAGACCGATATACTCCTCGGCTTCGAGCTGGAGTACTTCGCTCCCTACTTCCCGAAGGTCATGAAAATGTACGACCAGTATCCCGTGGAGTTCATCATTCTCGGCCAGCATTACCTCGGGCCGGATCCCTACGGGCACTACGTCGGCCGCCCCTGCGGCGAGCAGGAGCTCACGCAGTACGTCGACCAGTCCATCGAGGGCATGAAGACCGGAGTCTACCTGTACTTCGCGCACCCGGACCTCCCGATGTTCATCGGAGAGGACAGCTTCTACAAGAAGGAGATGACCCGCCTCTGCGAGGCCGCGGCGAAGCTCGACATGCCTCTCGAGGTCAACCTTCTCGGCATGAGAGGCGGCAGGAACTACCCGAACGAGTGCTTCTGGGAGATCGCCGGGCGCGTCGGAAACCGTGTCGTGCTTGGCCTCGACGCCCACGCTCCGGAGGACACCAGGGACGACGCCTCAGAGGCGAAGGCTTACGAGTGGGCCGAGAGGTTCGGATTCAGGATCGAGACGGAGCTCAAGCTGAAATGGTGACAGGAACCCACCTGACGGTGGATCTCAAAAAGATCAGATACAACGCGGCTAAGGTCGCGGAGCTCTGCGGATCGCGCGGGATAGAGCCCGTCGCGGTCACGAAGGGCTTTTCCGCCGACCCCGTGATAGTGCGCGCGATAACGGACGCCGGCATAGAGAGCCTCGCCGACGCCCGAGTCGAGAACGTCAGGAAGCTCCGCGATGCCGGCTTCGGCCAGCGCGTGACCCTGATCCGCATCCCGATGATAAGCCAGGCGGACGACGTCGTCAGCCTCTGCGAGTGCAGCCTCGTGTCCGAGATAAGGACCATTGAGGCCCTCTCCGCCGCCGCGCTCAGGCAGGGAAAGCTTCACGATGCGATAATTATGATCGACGTGGGAGACCTGCGCGAGGGAGTATTCCCCGCGGACGCCCCGGCGCTCATGAGAGCCGCCATGGAGCTTAAGGGGATACGCGTTGCGGGCGTCGGAAGCAACGTCGGCTGCTACGGAGGGATAGTACCCTCGCAGGAGAACCTGAAGACGCTGTGCGATACCGCAGAAGAGCTCTCCGGGATCGCCGGCCGACCGCTGGAGATCGTCTCCGGAGGAGCCACATCGGCGCTGACCATGGCCTGTGAGGGCAGCCTCCCGAAGGCGGTGAACCAGCTACGCGTGGGCGAAGGCATCATACTCGGCACCGACAGCGTCAACGGGACCGACATCCCCTGGCTTAAGCAGGACGCGTTCACCCTGAGGGCCGAGATCGTAGAGCTCTCGAGCAAGCCCACAGTGCCCATCGGGCGCAGGGGCGGCTTCCACTTCGGAGCGGAAAAGGTCTTCAGGGACCGCGGCGTGAGGCGCCGCGCCATAGTCGCGCTCGGAGAGCAGGACGTTCCCGCCTCCGGCGTCTTCCCCAGGGACCCCGCCGCCGACATCCTCGGCGCGAGCTCCGACCACATGATCATCGACATCGAGGACAGCGCCGAGCGCTACGAGGTCGGCGGCCTGATCGAGCTCGGCCTGAACTACCACGGCCTGCTCGGCGCGTTCACGTCGGAGTATGTGAGGAAGGTTTACTGCTGACTAGCCTCAACTGTAAATAAATGTAAGCATCGCTCTGTATACAGAGCGATGCTATTTCATTTGTATAATTCATTTAACCATATGGTCTGTTATACTACTTTGATTTCGTTAAAGTATATGTCTTCCCATTCTGGTAGCAATAAACGTCTACTTTCGTTGCATTAATGAAGCTAAACTTAAACAGATTCTTTCTGGCACTCTCATTATTTTTAGGGAACAAGTAAATGATGTGATCTTCCAATCCATAATAGTCCCCATAGTCAAACCAAGGCAAGTTATAACTAATATGCTTTCCATTATTCCCATTCTCATACATTCTGAAATAGTAGCCACTCCCGGACCAGTAGCCGGTCAGGAGCATTTCATCAAAAATAGAATCAAATAGTATGGATTTTGACGATGTGACTCCCTTCAGAGCTTTATAGAAGGTCTCTACATCATTATAGTAATTGCCTTCGGCATCATAGTATTTATAACCATATGATTCATTTTTGTAACGATAGTACAGTGCTAATATAGAATTCTTCTGTAATTCCGGACTATGATAATATGGGCTTTTTGCATTACCATACTCATTCTTATAATAATTGAGGTTTTCTCTCCAACCACTCTCTGGTTTATAACAATTGAATAACAGATTAGATAACTCCTTGTAGTACTCAGAGGCATCATACCAACTGATAGTTTTTCTATCATTAGTCAGCTTTGTGGCACTGCCTTTATCATTTAAAGCCTTTTTATAAAGAGAGTCTACATATCTATTTTTGACACTTTCATTACCTATTGCATATAAGCCAATTCTCATATCAGATATTCTAATTCCTGGAGGCTGTTTCTCTATAACATAACTGATTGTGTTTTTTGCATTTCCTACTGCCTGAATTATGGCGTCATAGTCTTTACTCTTGTACAATTGATCTATGTATTCAGCGAAATAAC
>JAEENW010000036.1 GCA_016283945.1 Bacillota bacterium | reverse complement strand
CAATGCGCAAAGCGTCAAGATCTTGATGACGAGATCCGCGAACAAATAGAGTTCGTGATCAACCATAGACACCTCCTTTCCGGCGCGGATCGCTCCTCGCCTGCGAAAGTCCGGTTTGCTACCGCCTGACAGCAGTAAAATACAAATAACATGCCAGATGATAAATGTCAATATATTACAGTTAATATTTGCCATTCAATTTGCGTATAAAAAGACCCGGGATCTCTCCCGGGTCTTCGCTATAGTTCAGCTTTGACAGCTTCTATTTCTTTCCCTTCTTTGCCGCGGCTTTCTTCGCTCTGGCCTCGGCCTCTCTCTTCTTGCGGTTCGCCTTCACGACGGACTTCGGGCAGGAGAGTCCTCTCTCGACCACGGAGCCGGAGCGGTGCACGTGGACGTTGCTGGCCTTTCTGGCGGCCTCGAGCTCCTCCTGGATGCGCTTCTCCTGAGCGGCGATCTCAGCGGCCATGGCCTCATCCTCGCTCCTCCTGGCGGCTTCCTTTCTGGCGGCGTCGCGGGCCTGCTTCTCCCTGCGGCCGTCGATGATCTTCTTCGCCTCCTCAACGCTGATGCCCTTCTCCTTGGCGAGCTTGTAGGGGTTCATCTCCTCGTAGACGGCAGCGACGGGCTTGGCGTTGGCCTGCTCGGCGGCCTTCTTGGCTGCCTGCTTGGTGGTGAGGATCATCACGGCGAACATGCCGACCATCAGCAGCATGCTGATCCAGCCGTCGGTCGTGGTGTTGCGGGTCTTGAAGGTCGAGGTGAAGGCGCTGCCGAGGGTGCTCCCGGAGGCGGACTTGACGCCGGGCTGCACGCTTACGGTGTACTCGGTGTTCGGCGCGAGCATGCCTTCGACGATCAGCCAGAGCTGGTCGGGATACTTCTCCTCGGAGTAGGCGACGGCGAAGGGCACCTCGTTGCCCTCGGGGTCGGTGATCTTGAAGAGCTTGGTATTGGCTTCGATGGCGCTCTCGTCCATCATGTTCTCACTGAAGGTGAGCTTGACGGCCATGTTCTGGACCTGGCGGCCGGACTCCCCGTCCCTGGGGACGATCCCGGTGATCTCGAGCCCCGCGGCGAAGGCCGCCTGGCTCGCGATGAGCAGCGCGCACAGCACCACGCATATCACGGACGCTGTTCTTTTCATATCTTAATTCTCCTTCGGGTGTTTTTTCTCCGCGCGCCTGGTCCTGAAGAACTCCTTGAGGACCCCGGAGCACTCCTCCTCCAGCACGCCCCGGGTAACGGGGACGCGGTGGTTGAGCCTCTCGTCGCGGACAATATCTCTCAGAGAGCCGCAGGCCCCCGCTTTGGGGTCCGCCGCTCCAATAATGAGCCTTTCGAGTCTGGCGTTGACGACGGCGCCGGCGCACATGGCGCAGGGCTCGAGCGTGACGTACATGCTGCAGCCCGTGAGCCTGTGCACGCTGCCCCTGAGGACCTCAGCGGCCCTTCTGATGGCGAGCATCTCGGCGTGAGCCGTGGGATCCTTGGTCCCTTCGGTCATGTTGTGGGCGCGGGCTACGATCTCTCCGCCGCAGACCACGACGGCCCCTACAGGGACCTCGCCCTCGTCCGCGGCGAGGCGGGCTTCAGCGAGAGCCTCGAGCATGAAGCCCTCGTCTTCGGGCCTTTCCCCGGCGCCCTGAGCGCCGCTTCCGGCCATGAGCCTTGCGATCTCTTCTGCCTGCATCTGTGCCACCCCGTGAAAACGCTTTGTAAATATTATCATAAACAGCTTTGTCTTGCAATCCTAAAGTCGATGAGTTATAATACTGGAGCGGACGGGGGAGAAAGCCCCGAAACGCCCGCGAATAGAATACCTGCCCTCATAGTTAAACGGATATAACGGAGGTTTCCTAAACCTTTGTTCGTGGTTCGATTCCGCGTGGGGGTGCCAAGAGAAAAGAGAAGCCATGCGCTTCTCTTTTTCTTTGCTCCCGCGCCGTGGTATAATCGGCTAGAAATGATCCGCCTGAATGATCCGCGGAAGGCGAACGGAGGACGAAATGAACGCAGAGAAGAAAAACCCCATTGCCACCATGCGCATGGCGAGCGGAGCCGAGATAGTCATCGAGCTCCTGCCGGACGCTGCGCCGAACACGGTAGCGAGCTTCATACACCTGGCTAAGCTCGGAGTCTTCGACGGGCACGCTATACAGCGCATCTGCCCGGGCAGATGGGTCGATATGAGCTACAGCGCCTTCGGGCGCGAGGAGGCCAAGTACCTCATCCCCTTCGAATCCAAGCTGCACCCCGAGATCGAGCCGCTGGACTCGCACCCGGGCTGCGTCTGCATGGGCGGCTACGAGGCGGGCATCGCGGGAGGAGAGTTCTTCTTCCCTGTAAAGGACTGCCCTAACCACAAGGGGATCTACCCGGTATTCGGCCACGTGATCTCGGGAATGGACGAGATCTACAGGATAGAGAAGGTCCCCACCAAGCCCGTCGGCGACGGAAGGATCGAGATCAACGAGCCGCTCAGCCCCGAGGTCATCGAGAGCGTAACGGTCGAGACCTTCGGAGTCGAGTACCCCAAGCCGATAAAGCTTGAGGACGCCCCGCGTCCGAAGAGCTGGATGTAGGGCCGGTGCAAAACAGCTGCAGGAGACAGCGCTAGGAAAACAGAAAGACTGCCGCGAGCAGCGGCAGTCTTTTTGTTTTTGATGCGGAAGCGCCCCTTCCCTACTCGTCGGGCTCGCAGTAGAAGCCCGCGAAGGGGAAGCGAACGAGCTTGATGGTCCTTCCGTGGACCTCGCAGGGCTCGCCCTTGGCCTCGCCGGAGAGGATCTTCTCCGCGCCCTCGATGAGCTTCGGGATGAGCTCCGGGTTCGTGGCCGGGGATGTCGATGACGAGCAGCTTCCTGCCGCCGAGATCGATAACGTCGCCCTCCCTTACGGGCACGACCTCCCCGGTCCAGCCTCCCTCGCGGTAGTGAGCCTCCTCGGCGGGGCTCATTATGGCCTTGCCGAAGGCCGCGTTG
>JAEENW010000035.1 GCA_016283945.1 Bacillota bacterium | reverse complement strand
TCGTGACGCCCCAGACCGAGTACATTACGGTCCATCAGGAGGCCTGCACCCACCTGCACAGGGTCATATACCAGATCAAGGAGCTCGGCATCAAGGCCGGCGTCGCGATCAATCCCGCGACCCCCGTCACCATGCTCGAGAACGTCCTCACCGACCTTGACCTCGTGCTCGTCATGTCGGTCAACCCGGGCTTCGGCGGGCAGAAGTTCATCCCCGTCGCGCTCGAGAAGATACAGCTGCTCGCCTCCTACAGGGAGATGATGAACGCGAGCTTCAAGATCGAGGTCGACGGAGGCGTGGGCCTTCAGAACGCCGCCCTCATCAAGAACGCCGGCGCGGACATACTCGTGGCCGGCTCCGCGGTCTACGGCGCGGAGGACATAGACGCCAGAGTAAGGGAGTTCAAGGAGAAGCTTAGATGATCAGACAGTACGCAGTCCGCTTCGTCACGCTGATCTGCGGCCTCATGTTCTGCGCCCTGGGCTCGTACTTCGTCGTGAGCGCGGCCAACATAGGCATAGGCGCCTGGGAGACCTTCCACCTCGGCCTCAGCCGGACGACCGGCATAGCCTACGGAGACTGCGCCGTCATAACGAGCGTCGCCATCATAGTCATCGACTTCCTTCTCAAGGGAAAGATAGGCTTCGGTACGGTGCTCAACGGCGTGCTCATAGGCAAGTTCACCGGGTTCATAATG
This sequence comes from Bacillota bacterium, assembly GCA_016283945.1. Classification (GTDB taxonomy): domain Bacteria; phylum Bacillota; class Clostridia; order Peptostreptococcales; family Anaerovoracaceae; genus RGIG2707. The sequence goes on along the minus strand of JAEENW010000035.1, from coordinate 3,027 downwards.
GCTCATATGGACTTCCTGCCGCCGGCCCAGTCGCTTCCGGTCGGGATAGTATACATACTCACCGGGCAGTTCCTGCTCGGCTGCGGAGGCGTCATCTACATGAGCAGGGCGATGGGCTGCGGCCCGAGGGACACCCTCATGGTGGTCATAGGCCAGCGCTTCCCGAACGCCCCGATAGGGCTCGTGAGGTTCTTCATGGACCTCGGGGTATTCGTGATCGGAGTGCTCATGGGAGGGCCCTTCGGTTTCGGGACCCTGGTCGCCATGGGAATGAACTCGACCGTGATGCAGACCGTGTACAAGATAACGAGCTTTGAGCCCCGCAAGGTCAGGCACGAGGACATACCTTATACCCTCGGCGTCTGGAGCGGGAAGAACGAGTCCCTGTTCACGGGGAAGATAGCGAACCGATGATGAAGAGAGAGAATATGTTCAGGCGCGCGGCGGCGATGCTGCTAGGCGCGGCTGTGACGCTGGCCGCGCTTCCTTTGAGCGCGGCTTTCAGTTTAAGAGGGGGCGCGTACGCCGCCGATGAGAGGGACTTCAGTTCCGAGGAGAGGATGGCGGAAGGCCTTAAGAGCCTGGGGCTGTTCAGGGGAGTCTCGGATACCGACTTCGACCTCGGAAGGGCGCCGACAAGGGCTGAGGCCCTGACCATGCTCATAAGGCTGCTCGGAAAGGAGCGCGAGGCGCTCGAGGGCAGCTTCAACCATCCCTTCGGCGATGTCCCGGAGTGGGCGGATCCCTACGTGGGCTACGGCTACGAGAACGGTCTCACCAACGGCATCTCGGCCTCCGAGTTCGGCGCCGGCGATGCGAGTTCCGCGATGTATCTGAGCTTCGTGCTCAGAGCGCTGGGATACTCGGACAGAGTCCCGGCTGAAGGCGGCTCCGCCTCCGAGGCGCAGAGCGCGCCGGATTTCCGCTGGGACGCCCCGTACGCGCTTGCGGAGGACTGCGGGCTCATAGAGCTCCCGGAGGGCTTTGACCGGGAGGGGGCTGACGCTCAGACCGGCCCCGCTGCCGATCCCTACGCGGACGTGGGCTTCCTCAGGGCGGACGTCGTGAGCGTCTCCAGAAGGGCGCTCAGCGCCGGTCTCAAGGGCAGTACGGACACCCTCGCCGACAGGCTCATGGCCGAGGGCGCTATAGACGCGGAGCGCTGGGACGAGCTGCTCGATTCCGAGAGGCAGGCCTACGTAAGGCCTTACTCGCAGTATCCCGCTCCCGCGGAGATCACGGGAAGCCGCTACGTCTTCGACCTCGCGGACATCGATATCCCGGAGGAGGGCGCCTACGTGGAGCTCAACGGCAACGTCCCCGTCTTCGCGGCGGAGCTCTTCACTGACAACTCCTTCGAGGCCTACGGCGAGCTCGACAGCCTCGGGCGCTGCACCGGCGCCATCGCGAACGTCGGGACGGACCTGATGCCCACGCAGCCTCGCGGGAGCATTAGCTCCGTGAGGCCGAGCGGCTGGCACCTCGTAAGATACGACGAGATCGGCAGCGACCTCTACCTCTACAACCGCTGCCACCTGATCGCGAGGCAGCTCACCGGCGAGGACGCCAACGAGAGGAACCTCATCACCGGCACCCGCTACATGAACGTGAACGGCCTGCTTCCCTTCGAGATAAAGGTCGGAGATTACGTGAAGTCGACAGGAAACCATGTTCTGTACCGCGCTACTCCGGTCTTCGCAGGCAGCGAGCTGGTATGCCGCGGGGTGCATCTCGAGGCAGCGTCGGTCGAGGACGGGGCTAAGGCGATACGCTTCAACGTGTTCTGCTTCAACCGCCAGCCCGGGATAATCATCGATTACAAGGACGGCAGCAGCCGCTCCGACGGGACCTGGAAGCCGGAGACTGAGGAAGCGGCTGAGCCGGAGTCTCAGGACGGAGAAGGCGGCCGGGAAAGTGATCCTGACGGCGCGGGCGGTCCAGACAGCTCCAGCGCGGGCGGTCCAGACAGCTCCGGCGCGGGCGGTCCAGACAGCTCCGGCGCGGGCGGCCAGGATGCGGCTTCAGCTGGAGGCTCCGGCTCGAGCTACGCGGAATACGCCGCCGCGGCCGCGGCGGCCGCCGGCATAGTGAGCGTTCCGCCCGAGGAGAGCGGCTACGTGCTGAACCTCAACAGCAAGAAGTTCCACTACCCGGACTGCAAATCTGTCGACGATATGAGCGAAAAGAACAAATACTACACAAGCGCGGACAGAGAGGCTATAATAGAGGCAGGGTTCGTGCCCTGTAAGAATTGCGATCCATAGAGGAGGTAATATCATGGCATTTTTCGATAAGGTCAAGGAAGTAGGAAGCAAGGGACTCGACATGGCCAAGGACGCCGGCGAGACCGCGAAGTACAAGATCCAGATCAGCTCCACCGAGGACGACATCAAGAAGGTCTTCATCGAGATGGGCAAGAAGCTCCTCGAGGAGCACGCCGACGTAGCCCAGGAGCTCTTCGGCGAGGAGGTCGCCAAGATCAATGAGCTCAAGGAAAAGATCGCCGGACTCCAGGCCGCGATCGACGCCGTCAAGGGCAAGTAGTCCGGGACGCGGGAATATAAAAGACATGGAAAAGGAGGCGCTTCAGAGCGCCTCCTTTTGATATGCGTTGATACGCGGTCGTGCCCGATCCGCGCTCACGCGGCGCGGGACGGCTACCCTTTATCTCGCCTCAGCCGCGAGTCTCTTCTCGAGGGCGTCGACTATGATGTCGCAGGCAACGGTGTTGTAGCCGCCCTCTGGGACTATGATGTCCGCTATGGCCTTGTAGGGCTCTATGTAGCGGTCGTGCATGGGCTTTACGGTCGTCAGGTACTGGTCGACAACGGACTGCATACTGCGGCCGCGCTCATTGACGTCCCTGAGCATCCTGCGCAGTATCCTCACGTCGGCCTGGGTGTCGACGAAGATCTTGAGGTCCATCATGTCCACGACCTCTGGGAAGGCGAAGAGCATGATGCCGTCGGCTATGATGACCGGGCGCGGCTCGAGGCGGCCCCAGTCGGCCTCGCTGCGGTTGTGGAT
>JAEENW010000034.1 GCA_016283945.1 Bacillota bacterium | reverse complement strand
CGCGAAATAGTGATCGTAGCTGAATGTCGTCTTCATCCGAACACCTCCTTCGTGGTTCGACCTGTCATATTGACTGATATAAGGGTAAAGCGCCAGAGGCGCGTGGAGTAACTGTGTGATCGTCCGGCGCGTGGCCGGGTGCGGCGGAGCCGGGCTGTCCCGCCAGGGAAGCGCGCAGCGGCTGCCCCACTCACTTCGCGACCGGCAGGTTCCAGTGGTAGATCGCGGCGAGCAGCCTGAGCACCACGACTATGCTCACGCATACTATCATCGCGGCGCTCGCCCCCATCATGCGCCAGAACAGCATGTAGGCTATGGCGCCTATGAGCGAGGCTGTCGCGTAGAAGTGCTTGACGAATATCGATGGCGTGAGCCCCGCGAAGAGGTCCTTGAGCACTCCCCCGCCCACTCCCGTGAGCACTCCTACGAAGATCGCCAGGAAGGCTCCGCAGCCGGGCTGGGTCTCGAGGGCGGTCTCAACGCCTGCCACCGTGAAGACTCCGAGGCCGACGGTGTCCATGAGCAGCATGAGCATGTCTCCGAAGCCCTTGCTCTTGTCCATGAGCTTCCTGACGGCGGGTATGAACAGTATGAGCGATACCGCTATGCCCGTGAGGGCGTATACCGGCCTTCTGAAGGCCGAAGGCGGGGTGTTTCCGAGTATGAGGTCGCGTATTATACCGCCGCCCACGGAGGTTGTCATTCCGAGTATCGCGACTCCGAAGATGTCCATCTTCTTCTCTATGGCCGTCATCGCTCCGGAGAACGCGAAGGCTATGGTGCCCAGTATCTCCATCGCGAAGAAAAGATCCATGTTCATAAGGCTAGTTCACCTCCGTCCTCTTCAGCAGCGCGACGGCTTCCGTGTGCCTGGTGAACGGGAAGTTGTCGTAGAGCATGACGCTGTCCGCCCTGTAGGAGCTCAGTCTCGCCGCCCTCATGTTCTCGGCCATGGTCTTCGGGTTGCAGGATATGTAGAGCACGTCCTCCGCCCCGTAGGCGAGTATCTTCTGCAGGGCCTTGGGATGTATGCCGCTCCTCGGCGGATCCACGACTATGACGTCGGGCTTCTCCGCTATGCCGTCGAGCGCGTTGAGCACGTCGGAGGCTATGAAGCTGCAGTTGCCCAGCCCGTTTGCCGCGGCGTTCGCCCTTGCCGCCTCGACAGCCTCCTCAACGATCTCGACCCCTATGACCTTTTTTGCCTTGAGGGCCATGGCCTGGCTTATGGTGCCGGTGCCGCAGTAGAGATCGTATACCGTCCTGCCCTCTATCCCCGGGATGAGGGCGAGAGCGTCGCTGTAGAGGCGCTCCGCGGCGTCGACGTTGGTCTGGAAGAAGGAGAAGGCTCCGACCTTGAAATCGAGGCCGAGGATCATCTCGCTGTAGCTGTCCCTGCCGTACAGCAGCTCAGTGCGCTCCGGGATGACGGCGTCGGAGAGGCTGTCGCAGTAGCTATGCAGGACTCCCGCGAGGCTGTTCTCGAGCTCGAGGCTCTGGAGCATCGCAAGAAATCCCGCGTCGTCGAAATCTCCATCGGAGCTCGTCACGAGTATCGCGAGCAGCTCGCCGGTCCTTACCCCGCGCCTCAGTATGAGGTTCCTGAGCAGGCCCTTATGGGTCTTTTTGTTATAATGCGCGTATCCTCTTTCGCGGCAGAACACGGAAGTTGACGATAATATCTTATTGAAGTCGGGATGCACTATAAGGCAGCAGGAGCAGTCGATCACCGACATGAAGGACTTCTTCCTGTGCAGCCCGAGCAGGGTCGGACCGCCCTTGTACTCGTCGCCGAAGGTGTAATCCATGCGGTTCCTGTAGGCGTACTGAAGCGGCGTCGCCTTTATCCCGGCTATGATCGAGGGATCGAAGCCGCAGTCCTCGAAGCTCTTTCTTGCCTCTGCGAGCTTGCTCTCGAGCTGCCGCTCGTAAGGCGTTCCCTGATAGGAGCAGCCTCCGCAGACAGCCGCGCAGGCGCAGGGCTCAAGGCCGTCGTATGTTGTGTTTTCGGGATAGATGAACTGCATGCGCCCTACTGCTCCTCTTTGTCCCTCTTCGGGGCGTAGTACTGATCGAAGAACTCCCTCTTGTACTCGGGGAAGCGGTCCTCCTCTATGGACTTTCTGATCTTCTCCATGGTCCTGACCAGGAAGTAGAGATTGTGCTCGCTGAGCAGCATCCCGCCGAAGATCTCCTTCGTGTTCACGAGGTGGCGTATGTAAGCCCTGCTGTAGTTCCTGCATACGTAGCAGTCGCAGCCGGGATCGAGGGGTCCGAAGTCCTCCTTGAAGCGGGCGTTCTTCATGTTGAGCTCGCCCTCGCTGGTCATGGCGCGGCCGTTCCTGCCCACCCTGGTCGGGAGCACGCAGTCGAACATGTCTATGCCCCTCTCGACTCCCTCGAAGATGTAGTCGGGGCTTCCGACGCCCATGAGGTAGCGCGGCCTGTCCGCGGGAAGGCGCGGGGCGCAGTCCTCCAGCACGTCGTACATGATCTCGGCCGGCTCGCCCACGGAGAGTCCTCCTATGGCGTAGCCGGGGAGATCCAGCTCGCAGATCTGCTCGGCGCTCTGAGCCCTGAGGTCCTTGTAGACTCCGCCCTGCATGATGCCGAAGAGCGACTGCCTTTCTACGTCCCGGTGGTGCTCCTTGCAGCGCTTGAGCCAGCGCGTGGTGAGCTCGAGAGACTGCCTGACGTAGCTCCTGTCGGCCGGGTAAGGCGCGCACTCGTCGAAGGCCATCATGATGTCCGAGCCCAGAGCGTTCTGAACGTCTATGCTGGTCTCAGGCGTGAAGTGATGCGAAGATCCGTCGATGTAGGACCTGAACCAGACGCCCTCCTCCTCGATCTTCCTGAGCGCGCCCAGGCTGAAGACCTGGAAGCCGCCGCTGTCAGTCAGGATGGCGCCGTTCCAGTTCATGAAGCGGTGAAGCCCTCCGGCCTTCCTCACGAGCTCGTGGCCCGGCTTGAGGTAGAGGTGGTAGGTGTTTGAGAGCAGTATGTGAGCCCCCTCGTGTCCGAGGGAAGCGACGTCCTCCGGCTTGACGGCCTTGACCGTGGCCTGGGTCCCCACAGGCATGAAGACGGGAGTCTGAACGTCGCCGTGGGGCGTGTGGAGCACTCCGCGCCTCGCGCGGCTGCGCCCGTCGGTCTTTATGAGATCGAATGTCACTGCGTGCTTCATGGGGTCTTAAAGGCTCCTTCCTTCCCTGTTGGCGGCGTGAGTCCTGAGGAATTCCGTCCAGGCCGCGTAGTGCTTGGCGTAGAGGTGGGTGTTGTCGAAGCTGTACTCCTTGTCCATGTTTCCCTCCGCGTCGTCGAAGAGCGGATTGGCGTCGAGGTAGTACACTCTGTCGAAGTCGGCCAGAAGGCTTATAGCCGTGTTGAGCTGCTCTATGTTCTCATTGTTGAATACCGGGTCGCTCTCTGACCTCTCCTTCGTGACGTGCAGGTTCGCAAGCAGATAGATGACCGCGCCGGGCTGCTTCTCCTCTATCGTCGAGATCAGCTCCGCGAAGGCTCCCGAGATCGCGTCGGTCCCGAAGCCCAGCTCGTTGATCCCTAAGCAGATGTAGATGGAATCGTATGAGCCCGCGTCCAGGATCTGCGGCAGAGTAACGGTACCCTTGTCCTCCGTCTCGAGCTCCTTCTCGTCAGCCTCGAATACCGTAAGGCCGACGTCCGTGAACCAGTCGGCTCCCTCGATGCCGCCGTATCTCCTCAGGCCCTCGCAGCGCGAATCGCCTATGAAGAGAGCGCTCTCGAAGTAGCCCTCCGGCGCCTCGACGTACATGGCTACAGGCTCGGAATGAGGCTCGGTATCGACGGTGCTGTCGTCTCCGGCTTCAGCCTCTCCTGCGCCGCTCTGCTCCGCCTGCCCGGTGCCGTCCTGCGCGGCTTCTCCCGCTCCGGAGCCTTCGGCGGACTTATCGCCGCTGCCGGGGCTGTTCGCTTCAGCTCCGCCCTGCTTGCTTTCGGCTTCGCTCTGCTTTGTCTCCTGAGGGCTCTTTCCCTGCGAGCCGCCCTCTATGTAGCTCTCTCCGCAGGCGCTTAGCGCGAGCAGGCAGGCCATGATCAGCGCCGCGAGCCCGGCTCTTTTGGAAGCGCGCCCTCCGGCGCGCGCGGTATTCGTTTTGTCGGAATAGTGATCTTTCATTTTGCTACCTGACGATCAGGTCTTTTTCAGAATCTGAAATACAGGAACGGGTCGTTCAGACCCCTGTAGAGGCAGTATATCGATGCCGCCAGCACCGCCGCCAGCAGCGCGTACGCCGCCGGGCTCTCGCCGTATCTTCTGTACAGCCGCTCCGGGATCTCCGTCGAGCAGAATATGCCCGCGGCTATGAGCTCCCATGAACGCGACAGAGCTTCCTTCCAGTCCGCGCGGTAGAGGGGCGGCCCTCCGAGGCCGAGCAGCCTTCCCGCATATTCGAGAGCTTCCGTGAGGCTACCGGAGGCGAAGATCAGCCAGCTCGCGGGGATCATCACCAGCATGTAGAGATGTCCGATGAGACGGTATCTATCGAGCAGCTCTCTCAGGAACAGCCTCTCTATGAGCATCGAGGCGAAGAGGAAGAGCCCCCAGACTATGAAGTTCCAGTCCGCTCCGTGCCAGAAGCCCGTGAGCAGCCACACGGCGAGCAGGTTGAGGGTGTTCCTCGCGGGCGAGCGCCTGCTCCCGCCGAGCGGGATGTAGACGTATTCCCTGAACCACGCGCCGAGCGTGATGTGCCAGCGCCTCCAGAACTCCGTCATGCTCACCGACACGTAGGGCGAGTCGAAGTTGCGCGGAAGCTCGAAGCCCGCCATGCGCCCGAGCCCGGCTGCCATCAGCGAGTAGCCGTAGAAGTCGAGGTAGAGCTGCAGGCTGTAGCCCAGTATGCCGAGCCAGGCCATGGGCACGGTGACCGAAGCCGCTCCGGCGGTCTTAACGTCGGTCCAGAGGGTCCCGAGCTGGTTCGCGAGCACGACCTTTGAGCCGAGCCCCAGAACGAACAGCTTGAGTCCGCTCACGAAGCCCTGCAGGCTGTAAGTCCTTTCTCTCAGCTGCGAGGAGACCTCGGTATAGCGGACTATGGGCCCCGCGATGAGCTGCGGGAACATGCTTATATAAGTGCCGAGCCTGACGAAGTCCCTCTCAGCCGCAGCGTCTCCCCTGTAGACGTCTATGAGGTAGGACGCGCTCTGGAAGGTGTAGAAGCTTATCCCTATGGGCAGTATGAGCTTGAACGGAAGTATCCTCAGAAAGTACGAGTACTTGAAGAACACCAGCGCGCCGAAGTCCGCCGCGAGCCCCGCTGCCAGCCAGGCCTTTTTCGCGGAGGGCTTTTCGCTTCGCCCTATCATCACGCCCGCCGCCCAGTTCACGGCTATCGACGCGAGCAGCAGAGCCGCGTAGGCCGGGGTCTTCCTCGCGCCCCAGGCGTAGAAGCCGATGCTGAAGGCGAAGAGGCACAGATTCCTCAGCCTTCCGGGCGACAGATAGTACGCCGCCAGAAAGAGCGGAAGGAAGCATGCCAGGAATTCGAAGCTGCTGAATACCATCTCGCGCCCTCTGCCCTACAGTATGATCATCGCATCGCCGTAGGAGAAGAAGCGGTATCTCTCCTTCACCGCGATCTCGTATGCCGCGAGCATGTCCTCCCTCGTGTAGAGGGCGGATACCAGCATCAGCAGCGTCGATTTGGGCAGGTGGAAGTTCGTGATGAGGCAGTCCAGTATCTTGAAGCGGTAGCCGGGATAGATGAATATGCCGGTGCTGGAGCTCCCGGGCACGAGGCGGCCGTTTTCATCCGCCGCGCTCTCCACGGTCCTGCAGCTCGTGGTCCCTACGCATATTATCCTGCCGCCTTCGGCCTTGGTCCTGTTGACCGTCTCGGCTGCCTCCTCTGATACCGTGTACTCCTCGAAGTGCATGTGATGGTCCTCGACCCTCTCGGCCTTTACCGGCCTGAAGGTGCCTATGCCCACGTGCAGAGTCACGAAAGCGGTCCTCACGCCCTTGGCGCGGGCCTTTTCGAGCAGCTCCTCCGTGAAGTGCAGCCCGGCGGTCGGAGCGGCCACGGAGCCCTCCTCGCGGGCGTATACGGTCTGGTAGCGGTCCTTGTCCTCCTCCTCCGCGCTTCGCTGTATGTACGGGGGAAGCGGCATGGAGCCGAGGCGCTCGAGGATCTCCATGAAGATCCCCTCGTACTCGAACTCGACTATCCTCGTGCCTCCCTCCGAGTTGGAGAGGACGCGGGCCTTCAGCTCGCCGTCTCCGAAGACTATGGTGTCCCCGGCGCGGACGCGCCTTCCCGGCCTGACCAGGGTCTCCCAGCGGTCTCCCTCTACGCGCTTGGACAGCAGGAACTCTATGCGGGCCCCGGTGGACTCGCGGACGCCGAAGAGCCTCGCGGGTATCACCTTTGAATCATTCATCACGAGGCAGTCCCCGGGCTCGAGGTATTCGAGTATGTCTGAGAACTGTCTGTGCTCTATGAGGCCGCTGTCCCTGTGGATGACCATCAGCCTGCAGCCGTCCCTCTTCTCCGAGGGTGTCTGCGCGATGAGCTCCTCCGGGAGCTCGTAGTCGAAATCGTTAACTTTCATATCACAGCGTATCGATGTCTATGTCGGTGTAGTAATAGTTGAGTATGTCCTCGTAGCTGTAGCCCTGCTGCGCCATGGCGCGCATGCTGGTCTGCGGCATCCCGACCCCGTGGCCGGAGCCTCTGCCGCTGAAGTATATGACGTCGTCATCGTCGTATACGGTCTCGTAGACGTAGCCGCCTGAGGACGCGGTGCCCGCCGGAAGCCCGGCAGTCGTGCCGTCCTGAGACAGCACTGAGGCGTCCGAGGAATAGAGCTCCTCGGGCTCTCCGCCGGATCCGAGCACGTAGAGAGTCTCCGGTACGGGCGACATGCCTTCAGAGGAGAGCAGCGCCGGGCCCTCTCCGCTGTATTCGCTGTCCTCCGCGCTGAAGCCGGGATATCCGCCCGGCCCCATGGAGAAGAAGAGGCTCTTGAGCGTGGAGGCGCCGAAGAGGCTCGTGATGGAGCCCTTCGAGACGTAGAGCGGTCCTGTGGTCGTGTCTATCATGATCTGCCTGACCGCTCCGTTGTCCGCGGTGTCGGTCACCTCGACGGAGATGATCTCGCCGTAGCCGGGATATCTGCTCCTCATCCTCGAGTAGAGCTCGGAGACGCTCATGGAGCTCTCCCACTCGTAGCCCGTGGCGAAGGCGTCGCTGACCCCGCGGGCGTAGCCCAGGCTCGAGACCCAGACGTCCTCGGAGTTCATGGTCTCGCCCGACGAGGAGGCGTAGTAGTAGGCGTTGACGACTCTTCCGCCGTAGGTGATGACCTCGCCCTCGGTCTCCCTGCAGGCCTCTATTGTCGATGAGTACTCGCGGTTGAGTCCCTTATAGGCCTGGCAGTCCGTGTTGTCGCAGAGGTTGAAGCCCTGGCTGCTGTGCCTGTGCTCGTTGGCTATGGCGAAGCTCCTCGCCGCGACTGCCTGAGCCTTGAGGGCCTCCATGGGATATGTGGGCCCGATCTCGGCTCCTACCACCGACCAGAGGTAGTGCTCGAGCTCGACGTAGTTGACTACGGTGAACTTTCCGGAGCCGTTGGAGATATACGAGACTCCGTCGCGGTAGCGGTCGCCGTCGATCCTGATGACGCCGCCGTCTCCCGCCGCGCTCATGATAACGCCGGAGCTGTCCATGCTGCTGATCACGAGCTCGTCGCCGGAGTAGATCTCCACGTGGTTGCCCTTTGGAACGGCGGTGAGGCTGGTGTGGCCGGAAAGATCTATCCTCTCGGTCCAGCCCGACCTTCCGCCTATGCCGTAGACGAAGCCGTCAGCGCAGTAGATGTTGGATTCAGAGCGCGCCGAGCCGCCGTAGTACAGGCCGACCTTGAGCCATATCTCGCCGGACTGGGCCTCTGCCGGAGCGGCGGGAAGAGCAGCGGAGACGCAGAGGCAGGCGCAGAGCAGCAGCGCCCGCAGCGCGCTAAAAGCGCGGCATTGGAGAGATCTCTTCAGCATAATCTGATCTGCTCCACTCCGTCGCCGTCCTGGGTCTTTCCCGCGGGAGCGGGCTCGGGGCTCCTCTGCGGCACGGGGAAGCCGAGGTGCGTGTATGCGGCGTCCGTGACCATGCGGCCCTTCTGTGTGCGGCTGAGGAAGCCCAGCTGCAGCAGGTACGGCTCGTACATGTCCTCTATGGTGACCCTCTCCTCTCCGAGAGCGGCGGCGATGGTGTCTATGCCCACGGGACCGCCGTGGAAGGAGTTGATTATGAGCGAGAGTATCCTCCTGTCGAGCTCCTCGAGGCCGGCCTTGTCGACGCCGAGGGTGTCGAGAGTCTGGTTGACCATGTCGACAGTTATGTTACCATTGCCCATGACCATGGAAAAATCGCGCACGCGCTTGAGCATGCGGTTGGCTATCCTCGGGGTCCCGCGGGACCTCTTCGCGAGCAGCTCGGTCGATTCCTCGTCGATGTTCACGTCGAGTATGCGCGCCGTCCTCCTTATGATCTGCGAGAGCTCCTCCACGGTGTAGAGGTCGAACTTCGCGAGCACGCCGAACCTGTCCCTGAGCGGCGCGGAGAGGCTTCCCGACCTGGTCGTCGCGCCTATGAGAGTGAACTTAGGCAGCGAGAGCCTGTAGGTCTGGGCCATGGCGCCCTTTCCCATGACTATGTCTATGGCGAAGTCCTCCATGGCGGAATAAAGGGTCTCCTCGACCGCCCTGTTGAGCCTGTGGATCTCGTCTATGAAGAGCACGTCCCCGTCGTTGAGGTTGGAGACTATGGAGGCGAGATCGGCCTGCCTGGTGATGGCCGGGCCGGAGGTGATCTTGAGCTCCGCCCCCATCTCGTTGGCTATGATCCCGGCGAGAGTGGTCTTTCCGAGCCCCGGAGGCCCGAAGAAGAGCACGTGGTCGAGGGGCTCGCCCCTCATCTTCGCCGCCTGTATGTATATCTTGAGCTGGTCCGTGACGTTGGTCTGTCCGATGTAGTCCTCGAAGTGCCTCGGCCTTATGGACCTTTCGCTCTGCTCCTCGTCCTCCTGAAGGACCGGGGAGACGAATCTTCTGTCGTCGTTCATGCCGCTACCTCGCTCTGAGAGCCCTCATGATGTACTCCTCTGGGCTCAGGTCTTCTTCCTTGACTGTATCCAGCGCCGACAGCGCCTCCGTCCTCGTAAGGCCCATGCTTATGAGCGCGGAGACCGCTATGTCGCGGTTCTCGTTCCTCTCGGGCGTCTTCTTTTTCACCGGGGCGGCGGCCATGGCGAAGCCCTGTACCTTGTCCCTCAGGTCGATGACTACCCTCTGGGCGGTCTTCTTGCCCACTCCGTTGGCCTTGGTTATGGAGGCGGAGTCCTCGGAGGCTATGGCTCTCGCGAGCTCGCCGACAGGCAGCGCCGAGAGTATCGCGAGGGCCGCCTTGGCGCCAACTCCCGAGACTGTCATTAGCAGCCTGAACATCGCAAGGCTCTCCCTGTCCGCGAAGCCGTAGAGGCTCACATCGTCCTCGCGGACTATCATGGCCGTGTAAACGACGACCTCCTCGCCGGTGCCCTCGCTCAGGAAGAGCGGGCTCCCGTCGGGGATGAAGACCTCGTAGCCTATGCCGTTGGACTCTATGACGGCCATCCCGGCCGCGGTCTGTTCGACCGTTCCCCTTATGTGATGGATCATTCGGATCTCTCCTTTGCTTTTTATGCGGCAAAGCCGCGCCCTTCATGCCACGCTCAGCTCAGCGCCGTTTCTCACTTCATGAGGTAGAGCTTCTTCTGCAGCTCCCCGCAGCGGGAGTGGCATATGGCCGCCGCGACCGCGTCCGCCGCGTCGTCGGGCTTGGGGATCTTGTCCAGCCCCAGTATCCTCTGGACCATGAGCTGCATCTGCTTCTTCTCCGCCCTGCCGTTCCCGGTGGTCGCGGTCTTGATCTGAAGCGGCGTGTACTCGTATATCGGAAGCCCGCTGTTGGAGCAGGCCAGCAGAGCGACGCCCCTCGCCTCGCCCACGTATATCACGGTCTTGGCGTTGGTATTGAAGTACAGCTCCTCTATGCTGACCTCGTCCGGCTCGTAGTCGGCTATGATCTCCATCAGCTCCGTGTACAGCGCCTTGAGCCTGTCAGGCATCTTCATGTCCTTGTCGGTGGTGACGGCTCCGTATTTCACGAGCCTGAGGCTGCTGCCGACCCTGTCCACTATGCCGTAGCCCATTATCGCGTAGCCCGGATCTATCCCAAGTATCCTCAAAAGCTTCCCTCCGCGGGCGCAAAACGCGCCTTATAGCATACCGATAGATTTTATCATAAAAAGCGCCTGTTGTCGCTGATAATTGATGTGGAAATAAATAGAAAACAGAGTATAATATACTCGATTAATGCTAATAATATACAACAGCGGGCAACAAGGAGGACATATGAGCTTTTCAAGAAAGGAAAAGATCCTCGAGATCATAGCTTCTGAGCGCATCTCGACCCAGCAGGAGCTCGCCGGCAGGCTCAACACCGAGGGCTTCAACGTGACCCAGGCGACCGTCTCCAGGGACATAAGGGACCTCGGGCTCATCAAGCGCTCCGAGCCCGGCCTCAAGGGCTGGTACGCCCTTCCGAGGAAGGAGATCAAGCTCAGCGACCGCTTCGCGAAGATACTCAGGGAGACCGTCACGGATATAAAGACCGCGGAGAACCTGGTCGTGGTGCACACGCTCAGCGGCTGCGGATCCCCCACGGGCGAGGCCATAGATTCCATGGGCCTGGACGACGTGGTCGGCACCCTCGCGGGCGACAACACCGTCCTGATCATAGTCTCCTCCCACGAGAAGGTCCCCGGAGTCGTAGAGAAGCTGCAGCGCTTCGTTCAGTAATAATTTAAAGGATACAGAAATGCTTATACACGTGAGCATAAAGAACTTCGCCGTCATTAAGTCCCTCGAGATGGATCTCGGCGGAGGTTTGAGCATATTCACGGGAGAGACCGGAGCCGGCAAATCCGTGATCATACAGGCGATCAGCATGGGCCTCGGAGCCAGGGCGGACAGCGACTACATACGCACCGGCGAGGAGAAGGCCGTGATCGGCCTCGCCTTCGACGGCTGCGGCGACGGGCTCAAGGCGCTGCTCGAGGATCAGGGCATAGAGCCTGACGATCTGCTCGTCATAAGGCGCGAGATCTGGCCAGGCCGCTCCGTATGCAGGATCAACGGCACCATAGTCACCCTCTCGCAGCTCGCCGCGGTCTGCAGAGGCCTCGCGGACATACACGGGCAGTACGACCATCAGTACCTGCTGAGGCCTGATAGCCACCTCGAGGTGCTCGACCGCTTCGCGGGAGAAAAGCTCAGCTCGCTCAAGGCAGAGACGGAAAAGGCCTTCGCGCGCTATACGGAAGCCTCCTCCCAGCTCATGAGGCTGAGAAAGGGTCTCGCCGACGCCAGGCGCAGGAAGGACCTGCTCAGCTTCGAGCTCGCCGAGATCGAGGCCGCGAGGATAGCCCCGGGCGAGGACGACGAGCTGGCCGAGCGCATCGCGCTCATGGAGAACAGCGAGAAGATATTCGAGGAGGTGGCTGAGGCCTACGAGCTGCTCTACTCCTCCGACAGGAACGCCGTCGGGCTGCTCGAGGAGGCCGCGAGAAGGCTCGAGACCGCCGGAGCCTGGTCCGAGGACGCCAGGACCTCGGCAGAGACGGTAAACGACGCCTGCTACAGGGTCGACGACCTCAGGCAGGCTCTGAGGCGCCTCAGGGACAGCATCAGCTACTCTCAGCAGGACCTCGACGACGCGATAGACCGCCAGCAGCTGCTCTCCTCCCTCAAGAGGAAGTACGGCGGCACGCTGCAGAGTGTCATAGATCACGCCTCCGAGGCCGCGGAGGAGCTTCAGACCATAGAGAACGCCGACGAGCGCGTCGGGGCGCTCGAAGCCGAGATAAGCGCCGCGAGAGCCGCCTATGACGAGCTCGCCTACGGCCTCAGCGCCGAGAGGAAGAGCGCCGCCCTGACGCTGCAGAAGCTTACGGACCGAGAGCTCTCCGAGCTCGATTTCAAGGACGCCGATCTGGTAG
>JAEENW010000033.1 GCA_016283945.1 Bacillota bacterium | reverse complement strand
TTCCAGAGCTCTCTTGAGACCACCTCGCTGCTCAAGGAGCTAGGCGGAAAGCTCGTCGTGTCCAGAGCGGAGAGCGAGGTCCAGGAGAAATTCCTCCTCAGAAACGGCGCCGACGAGGTCATCAACCCCGAGAAGCAGATCGCCGAGTGGGCGGCCATGACCTACTCCTCCGAGCGCATACTCGACTACATCAAGCTCGACGACGAGCACACGATATTCGAGGTCAGCATGCCCGCCGAGTGGGCCGGAAAGACCGTATCGCAGATCGACGTGCGCAGGAACTACGGCATCAACATCATGGGAGTCAAAAAGAACGGAAAGCTGAACATCTCGATAGAGCCCGACACTCTGCTGGAGAGCGACATGACCATGCTCGTGCTCAGCGACTACAAGAACATACAGAGGGTGTTCAAGCTGTAGAGGAGAGAGTGCCGCGAAGGCGCGGGAACCGCAGAGCACCGCGCAGCCCAAACATATGAAAAGCCCCGTCTCGGGGCTTTTTTGCTGCTATCACATCGCCTTATATACAAGAAGCGGGACCAAAGCGGTCCCACTGTTTTATAGATCATACAAATGATTGACGAGTCTTGTTTTCTTCCATAATGATCCAAATGCCCATCTAATGTGCTCGCTACCTCAGCAGCTCCAGCGCCTTGTCGAGCTGCGGGTCGCTGATGAGGTTCCCCTCCTCGTCGAAGCAGTCCTCTGTGAGCTCCACTATGTAGTCCGGGGTGATTCCGTTGCCGTGGATGGCGCGGCCATTGGGCGAGAAGTACTGGTAGCGCGTGATCTTGACGCCGCTGCCGTCGGAGAAGCGGTCCATGACCTGGATGATGCCCTTGCCGAAGGTGACGGTGCCGACTATCTTGCCCTCGCCGTTGTCCTGGATGCCGGCGGAGAGTATCTCGGAGCTGGAGGCGGAGCCGCCGTCCACGAGGACGACGTAGTTCATCTTCGTGCGGCCGCTCTCGGTGCTCTCGTACTCGCGGTTTCCGGCGCGGTCCTCGATGTAGACCACGGTGCCCTTGTCCATCAGCATGTCGGCGATCTCGACGCAGACGTCCACAAGCCCGCCCGGGTTGCCCCTGAGGTCGAGGACGAAGCTGTGCGCGCCCTGCTTCTCGATCCCGTCAAGGGCCTTGCTGAACTCCTGAGCGGAGGTCTCGTCGAAGGAGCTGAGCCTTATGTAGCCTATGCCGTCCTCGAGCATCTTGCTGCTGACAGTGACGGAGTGGATCTCCTCGCGCTTCACGGTGTAGTCGATGCTCTCTCCGTCGCGGAGGACGGTGATCTTGACCGTGGTGCCTATGTCGCCTCTGATGCTCGCGGCGCAGATGTCCATGGTGGAGGCGTTGTAGGTTACGTCGTCGACGGCGTAGATGATGTCGCCGGTCTTAAGGCCGGCCCTCTGCGCGGGAGCGCCCTCGGTGAGCGCGGTTATCTGCACATAGCCGGTCTCGGTCGGCTCCATGGTGATGCCCACGCCCGAGTAGGTCCCGGTGAGGCTGCTCATCATGTAGTCGTAGTCCTCGGCGGTGAAGTAGCCCGAATAGACGTCCCCGAGCCCCGCGAAGAGCCCGTAGTACAGGCCCTCGTCGAGCTCTGCCTCGTCCACGTCGGTGTAGTAGTTCTCGAGTATGTAGTCCCTGATGAAGTCGGCCTTGCCGTAGGTGTCGACCAGGTACTGGTAGTCGTCGAACTCCTCGCGGCTTATGACTATGCCGTTCTCGGTCTCTATGTAGTTCCTCGCGCGCATGCCCGCGAAGCCGCCGGCTGCCCCGCCCACGGCGAGCGCAAGCACTATTATCAGCGCGAGCACGCTCTTTCTTATCCTTACCATAAGCTGTTCTCTCTCACATCCCTGATCAGCATCTGCAGCCTGCGGCTGCCCGCGTATTCGTTGATCCCGAGCTCGCCCGCTATGTCGGCGCAGCCGGTCTGAAGTATCTCGCTGAACTCATCGGCCTTCCTGAAGAGCACGCAGGGCACCCTCACCTGGTCCGCGGTGGACGCCAGGAAGCGCAGGTGCTGCCCGTCGGAGCCCATCCTCCTGAGGCCGAAGATCCTGGCGCCCCTCATGCAGAAGACGGGGCGCATGTTGCCCTCGCCGAAGGGCTCGAGCAGGCTGAGCGCGTCCGCGAACTCGACGCTCTTCTCGTCCTCGGTGAGCTCGCCCTCGATCTCGAGGTACTCGGTGAGCGCCTCCGGATCGTCCGACAGCCTGTCCTTTACGAGCTCCTGCATCGAGCGCCTGAGCTCGGGGAGATCCTCCTCCCTCATCGAGAAGCCGCAGGCTCCCGCGTGCCCGCCGAAGCGCACGAAGAGGTCCTGCCTCGCGGCGAGGAGCTCGTACATGTTGATGCCGCTCACCGAGCGGCCGGTGCCCTTGAGCAGGCCCTCCTCGCTCGGGGTGACTATGCACACCGGCCTGTGGAGCGTCTCCTTGAGGTTGCCGGCGACTATGCCGGCGACTCCCTCGTGGGCTCCGGGAGCCCTTATTATAGGGAAGAGCTCTCCGCAGTCCTCCTCCTTCATCGCCTTCATGCAGATCGACCAGGTGTTCTCCTGCTCAGCCTTGCGCGCGGCGTTCATCTCCTTCATCATGTCCGCGAGCTCGCCGGGATCCCTTCCGGGGCTTCCGTCCGGCGCGACGCCGCAGAAGAGCTCCACGGCGCTCGCGGCGCTGTCCATGCGCCCGAGGGCGTTGATGTTCGGCGCGAGCAGATAGGCTATGGTGTCGGAGTCGATCAGCCTGTCCCCGCAGCCGAGGTGTTCGAGCAGTATCTTAAGGCCCGGCCTGCTCCTGCGGGCGATGTATTCGAGCCCGTACTTGACGAGCGTCCTGTTCTCTCCGAGCAGGGGGACGACGTCGGCGACCGAAGAGATCGCGACGAGGTCGGTGAGCTCTCCGAGCACTGCCTTGGGGAAGGCTTTGCTTCCCTCCGCGCAGAGCAGCCTCTGCAGGGCCTGCGCGAGCTTGAAGACCACGCCGCAGCCCGAGAGCTCTCTGAAGGGATATTCGCTGCCCTCCCTCTTCGGGTTGATGAAGAGGCAGTCCGGCGTCTTCTCGGCGTCCGGGGTGTGATGGTCGGTGACTATGATGTCCATGCCAAGCTGCCTGGCGCACTCGACCTCGGCGGGCGAGGTGGAGCCGCAGTCGACGGTCACTATGAGCTCGGCGCCGCGCTCCTTTACGGTGTGCACGGCTTCGATGTTGAGCCCGTAGCCGTCGACGAAGCGCGAGGGAATGTAGTAGAAGACGTTGTCCGTGATGAGCTTGAGCACCTGCGTGAGCAGAGCCGTCGAGGTGACGCCGTCGGCGTCGTAGTCGCCGTAGACGCAGATGCGCCTGCCCGCGCGGGCTGCCGCGAGTATCTTCTCAGCGGCCTCCCTCATGTCAGGCATGAGGAAGGGATCATAGGTGACCTTCGGCCTCGTGGACAGAAAATCCGGCATAGCGCTGTCCGCTATGCCTCTTGAGCTCAAGATCCTGTATATGGAGGGGTGGATCCCGAGGGGAGCCTTCCCCTCAGCCTCTCTGCTTTTTATGATCCACTTAGATGTCATATCGATCCTTACGCGTGGCAAGAGCCGCCGCGCGCCGCTATCTTGACACGTAGTTCAGCGGGTTCTGATAGGCTCCGTTGACCCTGACCTCGAAGTGCAGGTGCGGTCCGGTGGACCTTCCCGTGCTTCCTATCAGGGCTATGACCTGGCCTCTGGCGACCACGTCTCCGGTGGAGACGAGGAGCTTGCTCGAGTGGGCGTAGAGCGTGACGATCCCGCCGCCGTGGTCGATCATTATCATGTATCCGTAGCTGTTGTTGTAACCGGCCTTGATGACAGTGCCGCTGTTTGCCGCGAGTATGTTGGTCCCCGCCGCGGCCGCGATATCGATTCCGGTGTGGAACTCCTTGACTCCGAAGAGCACGCGGTTTCCGAAGGGCGAGGAGATGTACCTGCTGGCGGCGGACGGCCAGAGCATGGTGCCTCCGGCGTAGCTCTTATCTCCCTGGAGCTTCCTTATAGTCGCGGTGAGGGCGTCTGCCTCGGCCTTGAGCTGCTTGAGCTGATCCTGCTGCTCCGCGAGGCTCTTGTCGACTTCCCTTTTCTTCTCGCTGAGGCCTACGATGTCGGTCTCGAGCTGCACCCTCTTGGCCTCGGCGTTGGCCTGCTGGGTGAGCAGGGTCTCCTTTAGGGCCTGGAGCCTCTTCCTGCTCCCTTCGAGCTCGTCGTACTGAGCCTGCATGCCCGCGAGCATGTCGGCGTCCGCGGAGTATATGCGCTGGACCATGTCCATGTTGGTCATGAAGGACGACATGCTTGAGGAGCCGAAGAGCACGGTGAGGAGCCCGCCGCTGCCGTTCTTGTACATGGCGCGCAGCCTCGCGCTCAGAGCCGAGTTCTGCTCGGCGATCTCGGCCTCCTTGACCTCGATCTGCGCGAGGACCTCGGTGATCTCCTCCTTGGTCTTGTTGATCTCCTTGTTGAGCCTGTTCAGCTCGACGTTCTTGGAGTAGATCTGCCTCTCCATGGAGTTGATCTCCGCCTGAAGCGCGCTGGACTGGTTCTTAGTCTCGTTGACCTGGGACTGCTGATTCTTTATCTCCTGATTCTTTTGATCCAGGTTGCTCTGCGCCTTGTCGAGCTGGCTCGCGAAGGCGCGCGAAGGCACGGCCGCCGCGCAGACGCACAGCGCCATGAACAGGCATATGATCCTTTTGAAGAGCTTCTGTTTCATTAGATCTCCTACACCTTAAGGAAGCGCCTCATCGAAACGAGGCTTCCGAACGCTCCGATGCTGATCCCAAGCGACATGAATATCCAGATCAGGCTCGACATCAGGAAGCCCGGCTCCACCAGCTGCATGTTGAGTAGCATGACCGTCTGGCTCGAGAGCGAGTCGCAGAGCCTGTCGTATATCAGGTAGGACAGCCCGAAGGCTATAAGCGCGGAGATGCCTCCGATCAGCACGCCCTCGGTGAGCAGCGGGCCGCGCACGAACCAGTTCGTCGCGCCCACGTATTTCATTATCTTGATCTCCTCCTCGCGGGCCATCACAGTCAGCTTGACGGTGTTGGATACCACGACCACGGATACTATTATCAGGAAAACTATGATGACCAGAGCGCCCTTCTGGATCGCCGAGGAGATGCTCAGTATCTTGTTGACCTCGGTCTGGTAGTAGCGCACGTCCTCGACGCCCTCGGTCGTCTTGCAGAGCTCGGCGACTATGTCGCCGCCCGAGAGGTCCTCGAGCGTTATCCTCAGCGCGTTGGGGAGGGGGTTCTCGGTGAGCCCGTCGAGCAGGTAGCCGTTGTCGCCCCACTCCTCGCGGAACTCCTCCATGGCCTGGTCCTTGGAGATGTAGTCGATCTTCCGGATCTCCTGCAGCTTCATCAGGTCGTCGGCGAGGTTCCTCGCCTCGGTCTCGCTCACGTCCTCCTTGAGGAAGACCTCGATCGTGTTGAACTCGTCCTGGATCTTGTCGGACATGTAGTTGACGTTGACCGACAGGAAGAAGAACAGCCCGAGTATGAGCAGCATCGCGGATATGGAGATCAGCGAGACGAGGGTCATGACCTTGCTCCTGAAGAGCTGCTTGATGCCCTCCTTGAAGGAATAAGTAAGGCTCTTTATCATCTGCCGTACCCTCCCTTCAGATCGCTGATGACCTTTCCGTCCTGGATGGTGATGACGCGCTTATCCATGCGGTCGACTATGTCCTTGGCGTGCGTGACCATCACGACGGTGGTGCCGCGGCGGTTGATCTGGTCGATGAGCTTCATGATCTCGAGAGCCGTGCTGGGGTCGAGGTTGCCGGTGGGCTCGTCAGCGATGAGGAACTTCGGGTTGTTGATGATCGCCCTCGCGATCGCGACCCTCTGCTGCTCGCCGCCCGCGAGGCTGTCCGGGAACTGGTCGGCCTTGTCGGGTATGCCCATGAGGGCGAGCGCCTGCGGCACCTGCCTCTCTATGGTCCTCCTCGTGTAGTGCACGACCTCCATCGCGAACGCGACGTTCTCGAACACGGTCTTGTTGGGAAGCAGGCGGAAGTCCTGGAAGACCATGCCTATGTTCCTCCTCAGCCCGGGGATCATGCGCTGCGAGAACTTGGTTATATCCTTGTCGTCTATGAAGATGGAGCCGGAATCGGGCTCGATCTCCTTGGTTATCAGCTTGATGAAGGTCGACTTCCCCGCGCCGGATGGGCCGACGATGAAGACGAACTCTCCGTCGTTGATCTCGACGGAGACGTCGTCGAGGGCTGCCTTGCCGTCGTAGGTCTTGCTGACATGCTCGAACTTGATCAAAATCGCTCTCCTGAATGTCTTTTTATCGATCTTATAACAATTTTACGAAGATACTGTGTCAATTTCTGAAACAATCCGTGCCGAACACCCTTCGGGTGGATTCTATGAACTCCGGCGTGGGATCTATCCAGAGGTCGTAGTCCGGCTTGAACTTGTTTCCGGTGGCGGAGACCAGTATCGCGACCGGGGTGTCGCCACGGAAGCTCTTCGCGAGCCTCTTGAAGGTCTTGAGGCCCTGCTCCTCGGAGTACTCGCGCGGGATAACTATCTTCACCAGCGGGACCTCCACCTTCGGAGGAGGCGGCGCCTCGTTCCTGCGGTTTCCGCCCTCGGGCTTCTCCGTGCAGTTCTCTATGGGGACGATGCGCTCGGCCAGGAGCTTCGCCTCGTTCTCCTTCATGTCGAGCCTGCCTCGGATGACGACTATATTGTCCTCCTCGAGCCAGACCCTGTCGAGCTCGAAGACCTTGGGGAAGACGACGACCTCGATCTCTCCGTAGAGATCCTCGAGCTCCACGAAGGCCATCATGGTGCCCTTCTTGGTGATCATCGTCTTCTTGGAGACTATGATGCCGGCCATGGTGACGGAGGTCCCGTCCTTGGGGCGGCTGTCCTCGTCGGAAGCTCCGGCGGGTTCGTCCTCCTCCTCGGACTCGAGAGACTGCATGCCGTCGCCCTCCTCGTCGGCGGGCGCGAGCCTGGATGTGTCCATGTCCGCCAGCTCCCTTATCCTCTCCGCGTACTCGTCGAGGGGATGGCCGGAGATGTAGACTCCGAGCATCTCCTTCTCCATGGAGAGGAGCTCGCTCCTGGGGAACTCCTCGACCGGGGGGAGCTCCCTCTCTATCTTTATCGAGGGTCCGCCCGCCATGCTGAACAGCGAGATCTGTCCCTCGAGGTTGTTCTTGATGGTGCTCTGGGCGCTGTCGAGCAGGTCGCCTATCGCGGCGAGCTTCTGCGCGCGGCTGCCGGGGAAGCAGTCCATGGCGCCGGCCTTTATCAGGGATTCGAGCGCGCCCTTGTTGACCTTATGGATGTCCAGGCCGTCGACGAACTCGAAGATGTCCGCCGGCATCTTGCGGGAGCGCGCGGCTATGATCTCCTGGACCACGGCCTCTCCCACGTGCTTGACGCCGAGCATTCCGTAGCGTATGCAGCCGTTCTCGACCGAGAAGTGGAGCTCGCTGGAATTGACGCTCGGGGAGAGGGTCTTGATCCCCATCTCGGCGGCGTTTCTGATCAGCACCGCTACGGCCTTGTTGTCCGCGGGATAGCTCATCAGCGAGGCCATGAAGGCGGCGGGATGATAGCGCTTGAGCCAGGCGGTCTGGTACGCGACTACCGCGTAAGCCGCGGCGTGCGACTTGTTGAAGGCGTAGGACGCGAAGCTGATGAGCTGGTCGTAGATGCTGTTTCCTATCTCCTCGGAGATGCCGAGCTTGATGCAGCCGGGGACGCCGTTCTTCTCGTCTCCGTAGACGAAGGCCTGCCTTTCCTTCTCCATCTTCTCCAGCTTCTTCTTGGACATGGCGCGGCGCACCTCGTCGGCGCGGCCGTAGCTGAAGCCTCCGAGCTTGCGGACTATGTCCATTACCTGCTCCTGGTAGACTATGCAGCCGTAGGTCGGAGAGAGTATGGACTCGAGCTCGGGGGTGATGTACTTGATGTGTTCCGGGTGCTTCTTGCAGTCGACGTAGGTCGGGATGGAGTCCATCGGGCCCGGTCTGTAGAGCGAGATGCCCGCTATGAGGTCCTCGAGGCAGTCAGGCTGAAGGTCCTTAATGAAGGAGGTCATCCCGCCGGATTCAAGCTGGAATATGCCGATCGTGTTGCCGCTCGCTATGAGCTTGTAGACCTCGGGATCGTTCATGTCGATGCTGTGGAGGTCTATGTCTATGCCCTCGGACTCCTTGATGAGCCTGAGGCACTCGCGTATGGCGGTGAGGTTCCTGAGGCCGAGGAAGTCCATCTTGAGCAGGCCGAGATGCTCGATCTCGGTCATGGTGAACTGGGTCGCGAGGCCTGTCTGCGCCATCACCAGAGGAACGTAGACGTCCACGGGATCCTTGGAGATCACGACGCCCGCGGCGTGGGTCGAGGAGTGCCTGGCCAGGCCCTCGAGGGACTTGGCGGTGTCGACGACCTTTTTGATCAGGGGGTCGCTGTCGTATACGTTCTTGAAGTCGGGGCTCTTCTCGAGCGCCTTATCGAGCGTGATCTTCAGATCGTCGGGGATCATCTTGGAGATCTCGAGCGACCTGCTGAAGGGCACCTCCATGACTTTGGCGACGTCCTTGAACACCGCGCGGGCCTTGAGCGTTCCGAAGGTCGAGATCTGCGAGACGTTGTCGACACCATAGCGGCGCTTGACATAGTCGATGACCTCGCCGCGCCTCTCGATGCAGAAGTCCATGTCGATATCGGGCATGGATACCCTCTCGCGGTTGAGGAAGCGCTCGAATATCAGGCCGTAGTGTATGGGGTCGATGTCGGTGATCTCCATGCAGTAGGAGACTATGGAGCCCGCGGCGGAGCCCCTTCCGGGGCCGACCATGATGCCCTGGCCCTTGGCGTAGTTTACGAAGTCCCAGACGATGAGGAAGTAGCCCACGTAGCCCATCTGCTCAATGGTCTCGACCTCGTAGCGCATGCGCTCCCTGAGCTCCTCGGAGACGGTCGGCGCGAGGACTGAGGGATCCTCGGGCGCGGCCGGGGGCAGCTTCCTGAAGCTCGACGGGGCGGGTTCGGTGCTCCCGTATCTGTGCTCGAGACCGCTCCAGCAGAGCGTCTCGAAAAAGCTGTGCTCGTCGTAGCCCTCGGGGACCGGGAACTGCGGTATGTGGTAGGTCCCGAACTGGAAATCGAAGCTGCAGCGCTCCGCGATCTCGTTCGTGATGTCGCAGGCCTCGGGTATGTCCGCGAAGAGCTCCCTCATCTCCTCCTCGGATTTGAGATAGAACTGGTCGCTTCCGAAGCGCATGCGGTCAGGATCGGCGAGGTTGGTCTTGGTCTGCATGCAGAGCAGCACGTCGTGCGCGACGGCGTCTCCGCGGTCGACGTAGTGGACGTCGTTGGTCGCTGCGAGAGGCACTCCGAGCTCCGCGGAGAGGCGCTTTAGACCTTCGTTGACCCCGACCTCCTCGGGAAGCCCCTGGTCCTGGATCTCCAGGTAGAAGTTCTCCTTGCCGAAGATCTCGATGAGCTTCAGGGCCTCTGCCCTGGCTCCTCCGTAGTTGCCGTTCAGCAGCTCGTTCTGGACCTTGCCCGCCAGGCAGGCGGACATGCAGATGAGGCCCTCGCTGTGACGCGAGAGCAGCTCGTGGTCGACTCTGGGCTTGTAGTAGAAGCCCTCCCTGTAGGCGTCGGAGACGATCTTGATCAGGTTGCGGTAGCCGGTATCGTCCTTGCAGAGCAGTATGAGGTGCCACTGATTCCTGTCGAGCACGGGGTCCTTGTCGAAGCGGGTGCGGGGAGCGGTGTACACCTCGCAGCCTATGATGGGCTTGATGCCCTGCTTTTTGCACTGCTCGTAGAACTGGACCGCGCCGAACATGACCCCGTGATCGGTGATCGCGAGAGAGCTCATGCCAAGCTCCTTGGCCCTCGCGACCAGCTTGTCTATCCTGGCCGCGCCGTCGAGCAGGCTGTATTCTGTATGTACGTGAAGATGAGTAAATGCCATCGCTGTCCTGTCTCCCGTGAGGGGATACTATAATACGGTATTATAGCACAGGCAGCGATGGCAATGCCATAGCGGAAACAATATATTGTGGATTTTATGGGATGACGCGCCCGCTCTGCACGATATGTGCGGGGCGGGAAAAGGAAGCCGCAGGCGCCTGCCGTAGCCGCGCGGCGGCGCCTTAAGGCGCTATTTCGGAAGCCTTACCATGGAGGAGTCGATGTCCGCGAGCGAGGCGGCTCCGCACATCCTCATGGTGTCGTCGAGCTCTGCCGCGAACTTCTTCACGAGCAGCGATACTCCCTCCTCGGCTCCGCCGTAGACCGCGGTAACGAAAGGCCTGGCTACGATGACGGCGTCCGCGCCCATGGCCAGGGCCTTGAAGACGTCCACGCCGGTCCTGATGCCGCCGTCGACGAGGATCTTGAGCCCGGAGCCCTTGAGAGCCTCCGCGATCTCGGGGAGAACCTCGGCGGTCGCGGGGCAGGAATCGAGCACCCTGCCTCCGTGATTGGAGACCACGATGCCCGCGGCGCCGGCCTCAGCGGCCTTGAGAGCGCCCTTGACGGTCATGATGCCCTTGAGTATGAAGGGACGGCCGGCCATGGCGCAGATCTCCTTCAGCTCCTCTACGGCCTTGCTGCCCGCAGGGGGATTGAGGCCCTTGAGGAAGGGAAGTCCGGCGGCGTCTATGTCCATGGCGACCGCGAAGGGGGCTGCCTCGGAGACGAGCTTCATCTTGGCGGCCACGGTCTCCATGTCCCAGGGCTTGACGGTCGGCACTCCGGTGCCGCCGGCCTTGCTTATGGCGGCGAGGGCTGCCTGCATGACCTTGATGTCGACGCCGTCGCCCGTGAAGGCCGCTATGCCGCTGTCGGCGCAGGCCTTGACGAGCACGTCGTTATAGCTCGCGTCCGTGTAGAGATCGGAGTAGTGCAGATTGACCGCTCCTACGGGTCCCGCGAAGACCGGGAGCGCGAACTTCTTCCCGAAGAGCTCGAGGCTCATGTCGGGGTCGCCGGAGGCGCAGATGGTGTCCATGTTGAGGCGCACGGCCTGCCAGGCGCTGTAGTTGCGCATGGCGCTGTCGCCTATGCCCTTCGCGCCGGGGCCGGGTATGGAGTTCCTGCAGGCGGCTCCGTTGCACACGGGGCAGGCCTTGCACTTATCGCCTATGCGGCCTCTCGCCGCCGCGATGACCTCGGAGAAATCTTTCATGATCGTTTACCTCTTTCCTGTAAGATCGTATGCTGACGTTTGGGATATGGTGTATCGGATCGTTTTATAGCTTTGCAATCATCCTGAGCGGGAGAAGCGCTGTCATGAGAGCTCCAGACCCCTGAACGAGGCGAGCAGCCCGTACAGGGCGTCCTTTATCATCTCCGCGCCGCCCTCGCTGTCCGATTCCACGTTCACGGGCATGAGGGGCTCGTGCAGGGACTTCCTGATGAGGAACCAGCCGTTGCCGTGCTCCGGATCCGCGCTGACGCGCACTCCCTCGTAGTTCGGGAGCTCGAGTTTCATGCCGGGAAGCTCGCCCGCCTCGACCGCTGCGGTCACGGCGCTGAGCACCCCGTCCGCGTAGCTCTTGAAGTCCTCCGCCTTTACAGGGATCCTGTATTCGGCAGCCTCCGCGGGCTCCTTCAGCTCCGCGATGCAGTCCTCAACGCCCTTGCCGAGCTTCTTCATCTGCGCGGCCTTGACCGCGATCTTCGCTGCGAGGTAGGCGCCGTCGTCGAGGAAATAGTTCTCCCTGAGAGCCGCGTGGCCCGAGGTCTCGATCGCGAGCTGCGCGTCGACGCCCTCCCAGCCCAGCGCGAGGGCCTTGTTTATGACGTTGCGGTAGCCCCTCTGGTAGCGGAGCTGCCTGAGCCCCAGCTTATCCTCGAGGAATTCACGAAGATGCCCGCTCGTCACGCTGTCGGTCACGACCGTACAGCCCGGATGGCTGTCTGCGACTATGGCCGCGGCGAGAGCGATGGCGGCGTTGCGCGCTATGGGCTTGCCGTTAGAGCCCACGGCGGCGGCTCTATCCACGTCGGTGTCGAAGATGAGGCCGAGGTCGGCTCCGGCAGCCTTCGCGGCGCCGCACACAGCCTCCATCGCCTGAGGGGACTCGGGGTTGGGTACGTGGCCCGTGAAGAGCCCGTCAGGCTCGAGGTATATGCTGCCAGAGCAGTCCGCTCCGAGCGGCTCCAGCACCCCGGAGACGTAGAAGCCTCCGGCGCCTCCGCCCGCGTCGACCGCGATCTTCATGCCCGCGAGGGGCTTTTCGGACTCATCCGCTCCGAGCCCGTCCGCTATCACCCTCCTGAGGTGGGCGCAGTACAGCTCCATGAGGCCGAAGCTCTCGAAATCGCTTATATCGTCCCTGAGAGGCGTTTCCTGCTCCTCCGCGAGTCGCACGATCTCGGCTATGTCGGGCCTGTCGAGGCCTCCCGTCTTCGTGAAATACTTGAAGCCGTTCCTGTCGGCGGGCAGATGGCTCGCGGTTATCATCACCGCTCCGTCTGCCGAGCACTCGGGGAAGACGCAGCTCATGAACATGGCCGGCGTAGAGGCGAGCCCGCAGTCGAGCACTTTGATCCCGAGGGAGAACAGCGCGTCTCCCACGGTGTTCTGAAGCTCCGGCCCGCTGAGCCTCGAGTCGCGGCCGACGGCTACGCTGAGCTCTGACGCGGGCCTGCCGCACTTGGCGGCGAGCCACTTTCCGAATGCTAGGCTGAGGTCCCACGCGGCCTGAGCGTCAAGATCCACCGCCCTTCCGAGCATGTCAGAAGCGGTTCCCCTTATATCGCTGCCGTTCTGCAGCGCGGAATATGATTTCATACCAGTTTCTCCAATGAATACACAGCCTCCGGCAGCCCGAATTTACAGCCTGCGGCTGCCCGAAGAGCATACAGATATTATACCATTCCGGGAGCGGTTTTAGAATAGAGGCGGAGCAAGCTCTTGATTTTCCATTGTTTGCGATGTATAATTTTTGCCGATATTATTTGTTGCTCGCAACATAACGCTTAGTTGGCGGCATCTAAAACGCCGCCGGAAAGAGGTAATCTCAATGAAATACATTCTCTCCGAATACGAACCCAAGCTCCCCCTGAAGTATTTTGAGGAGCTCTCCGCGATCCCCAGAGGCTCCTACAACGAGAAGGCGGCCGCAGACTGGATCGAGAGCGTCGCGAAGGATCTCGGACTCGAGGTATACCACGACGAGTTTAACAACGTCCTCGTAAAGAAGCCCGGAAGCCCGGGCTGCGAGGACCTGCCTCCTGTCATCCTTCAGGCCCACATCGACATGGTCAACGAGAAGAACAAGGATTCCGACCACGACTTCTCAAAGGATGGCCTCGAGCTCTACGTGGACGAGAAGCGCGTCCTGCACGCCAAGGGGACCACGCTCGGAGCCGACGACGGCAAGGGCTGCGCATATATGCTCGCGCTCATGGACAAGGACGGCGATACCTTCGCCCATCCTCCATTCGAGTTCCTCTTCACCTCGGGCGAGGAGGTCGGCTTCTGGGGCGCGCTGCGCTTCGATTACTCAAAGATCAAGGGAAGAAGACTCATCGGACTCGACGGCGGCGGCGAGGGCCAGACCTGCGTCACCAGCGCCGGAGCCCAGGAGATAACCTGGTCCATCTCCCAGGACTGGCAGCCCGCAGAGGGCAAGGCCGTTAAGATCTCCGTAAAGGGCCTCAAGGGCGGACACTCCGCGGGCAAGATCGCGGATGCGCTCGGAAACTCCAACAAGATCATGGGCAGGCTGCTCCACAACATCT
>JAEENW010000032.1 GCA_016283945.1 Bacillota bacterium | reverse complement strand
TGCGGCCTATGCGGCCAGCGATCTCGCGGCGCATGCCCGCGCCGATGAGGTCGGCGTAGCTGATGCCGCGGCGCTCCGGCCCGCAGGAGCCGGCCTGCATCGCGGAGCTGTCCGCGTCCACGGCCGCGGCGCCGAAGCCTATGGATCTGGGCGCTCTGGCTCGCTTCTCAAGAAGCTTCTCGAAGGTGCCGAGCAGAACGACGGAGACCCTTTCGCAGTCCACGCTGAAGGCGGGATGGAGGGCGTCTTCGGCTCCGAAGCGGAGCATGTCGCCGTCGAGCATCTTGAGCAGCGTGCTCTGCAGCAGAGCGGAGTGGTCGGTGCCGTTTCCGCTGACTATGGTCTCGCAGAAGACCTTGTCGGCTTCGTCGAGCACGACTATGCGGCCGTATCTTCTGAGGCGGTCGCCGGGGATGCCGTCGAAGATGTCGCGAAGGTGCGTCCCGCCGCGCCAGCCTTCGGGGGCGAGCCTGCTCGCGTCGACCACGCTGACGAGGTCCGGGAAGAGCTCGCCCGCGGCGCGCCATATCTCGGTCTTGCCGCAGCCGGTCGGGCCGTAGAAGAGCGTGTTGGACCTGCAGCCGCGCAGGTGATTGTAGATCAGCATCGAGGCTGCCCTGCGGGCCTCGTCCTGGCCGACGACCCGGCTGCCGAGCTCCTTGAAGATCTTTCTGGGATCCGATGCGAGCTCGAGCGAGAGCTTCGCGGCGGCGACCCTTCTCGCTTCGCGTACGGACCCGGGCGAGTACGGCTCGTAGCCGGTCGCGGCCGAGAACTCGGAGAGCAGATCGGCGAGCTGCTGCTTGCCGCCTTCCGGATAATCGGTCAGCTTAAGGGCGTTCACGAGGAGCTCGGACGCGCTGGCGGATGGCATGCCCTGCCAGATGGACGAGAGCTCGTCAACGCAGTCCTTGATCTCGATGAAGCTGCCGTCGGGGATCTCCTCCAGGAGTCCTGCCTTGACCTTGACCGAGAGCTCGATCTGCGGATCGTCGAGGCGCGTGGAGCCGTTGCCGGAGCTGACGAGCCCGATGATCTTGGTCCAGAAATCCTTTGCTGTTTCTTTGTCCATTCAGTCTTCTCCTTTGTCACTGATCCGGAGCTGAGGCGCGGAAAAGGCCGCGCCCCCTGGAAGGGCACGGCCTGACTGAACATGCAAAAAGGCCGTACCATTCTCCTCCGAAAAAAACTAACAAATGATAAGACCTATAATATAAATGCTCCCGCGGAGCGCTAAAGTCAAGTTACATTAATGTAACACCGGCTGTCAATACATGAATATGTACAGGCGGAGCTTTTTGACGGGGTGCGGCGCCGGGCGCGGCCTGCAAAGCCGACCCGCGCGGGCATCACCGGGATGCCTCACTTTCCCGCAGGCGACATTATCACGACGAAGCGTTCCACCGCCCCGTCGTAGACCGTGAGGCAGAGCCCTCCGCGGGATCCGTCCTCCTCCCCGAAGTAATCCGCCCAGCCGGCAGTCCACCTGTAGACCTCGAGCCCCTCCTCCCCGCAGGGGAAAAGGACCGCATTGACCCGCTCGAAGTCCGCGTCGGTATATGAGCCCCCGCGCGCGGCGCTGAGAAACGCCCTCCTGTAATTCACCCATTCGTCAGAGCCTGCCGGCGCGAAGAGCGCCCTGCCGCTGAGCTTTCTTCTCCTCGCGAGCTTCAGGTCGCAGGCCCCGTCCCCGAAGAGAGCTCGCGCGGCGCGTTCCAGCGCGGCGAGGTGGGAATCCGCCCCGCGGTAAGGAAAGACGCCGGGCTCAGCAGCGAGGCTGTCCTGCGCGCTGATGACGCAGTAATCGCAGGCGAGGTCCGGATACTCGGATATGATCCGGAAGAACTCGTCCGCCGTGAAGGCTCTGCCTTCCCGCCGGAAGTATTCCAGAGTGTCCCGCACTATGGACGCGACGAGTTCCTTCCGGCTTCCTGCCCCGGGCGGCACCCCTGCGACGTTGTACCACTGCCCGGGATAGTCCCAGAGCTTCTGGAAGTATTCGTCCGCCGCATAGCGGTCTATGACGCGGTCCGCGCCGGGAAGCACAGCCCTGACCCTGGCCAGAGCCTCCGCGTGTATCCCTTCCCTGAATTCCGCCGCTCCTCTGAGCTCCTGTTCGCTTCGCATATATGGTCTCCGCTTCGTTGTAGCGCAGGCGCTCCCGAAGGCGAAGCCTCCGCGCCGCTGATCATCCGCAGGCGCAGTGCGTCCCGCCGGCCTTCGTCAGGACAGAGTCCTGCATATCGCGAGTATGAGCTTTCTGTACCAGAGCCTGGTGTAGAGTATGTTGACCGTCTCCGGGACGTGATCGCAGATGTCTATTCCTCTGTACCTGACCTTGAAGAGCTCGCTGTCCCCGTACATCTGGTCGTGCAGGTAGACGAAGCAGCGTATGAGCGCGTCCGCGCCCCTCTGCGCCTGAAGCAGCGGCTTGTAGACGTCGCGGACCTTGACCGCCGGATGAGGCTGAGTCCTTATGCCGCTGCCCGCGCTGACGAGGCAGTCCGGCTGCCCGTCCTCGCCCTCGAAGACATTGACGTTGATCCTGTCCTCGGTCCACTGCTTGAGCTCGATTATCGCGAATCGGTTCTTCTCGGGCCGGCTCAGCAGCACGTCTATCCTCTTAGTCTTCCTGAGGCCCCCGTCCGGGGAAGGGAGTTCGTACTCGAGATCGACCTCGGCCGGGGGTATGACGTCGATGCGGTTCTCGTTCTCGAGAGCCTCGCTCATCCGGGCTATCGCGTCCCTCTGCTCCTCCAGGGAGCTTATTAGCGCGGGAAGCCCTCTGCCGCCGAGCATCTCAAAGCTCGACTCGAGCGAGCTCAGGGAGCTGACCGAGGCCTTGTTGACCGCCTTTGTGACGGACTCGAGGCCATTGCCCCCAGCTATCCCCGCGAAGGCGGCGCCGCTCCTCAGAGCCTTGAGCTCCGCGCTGTCCATGAGGCTCCTCAGGAGCTCTATCTCGGAGCCGAGCGCCTTTTCGAGCCGCCTGCCCTCCTCCGCGGTCCTCTCGCCGTAGGCGGACTGCTCGCAGAGCAGCTCCGCGAAGTCTGGAAGCGACCTCTTCCACGAGACCCACTCTCCTCCGCTCTCGGGATATATGCCCTTCTCCGCTCCCTTGGGGTCTGTCGCCTCGTGCAGAGTCCTGCACAGGGCGTCTATGTTTTCCGGCCTCGTCGCCTCGTAGAACTCCCGGACCGACGAGAAATGCTTTCCGCTGCGATAGTTCATGTCCTTCTCCCGCACGCGCGCCGCGCTGCCTGCCATCCGCCCGCGCCTTAAGCGCCGGGCGCCTGCCCCGCCGCTGCTGTGCCGCCTCCTAGCACTTCGGCCCCTTCGCGAAGGCATCGAGCATTATCTCCATGAAGCGCTTCCTGTCGCCCTTATAGGCGACGCGGGCGTTGGGCTCGTGCTCGTAGCCCCTGCGGCTGTCTATTACGAGCTGGCCGTCGCAGGCACCGCCGCTGAAGTCGACGTCGCAGTGCTCCTCGCGGCTCTCGGTGATCACGGACTCGTCCAGCACCCAGGCCACAGCCAGGGCGTCGTGTATGGGCTCGCCGTCTCCGCCGCGCGTCCCCATGACGTCGCTCGCGTCCGTGCGCATGTTGATCAGGTCGCCCGCGAGCTTTCCCGCCATGGTACCGAGGGCAATGAGCTTCGCCGCGTCCTCGCGGTAGAGCCCCGCGGAGCGCGTCGCGTTGAGCGGGACTATGCGGACCTTCGCGCCGCTGCCGAGCACTATCTTTGCTGCCTCGGGGTCGTGGAAGAAGTTCGCCTCGGCGCAGGCGCTGGCGTTGCCCGTGCCCACTGCGCCGCCCATCAGCACGATCTCCTCGATGTTTTTGACGATCGAGGGATCCATGCGCAGGGCCATGCCTATGTTCGTGAGCGGCCCCGTCGGGATGAGGGTGATCTTCTCCTTGGAGCTCTTCAGGGTCTCGACTATGAAGCTGCAGGCGTGCCTGTCCTGCTTTTCGCTGCGCGCCGGCGGTATCGGAAGAGTGTACGGATGGACCTTGTATTCCTTCCCGTCCTTTACTATCGAGGTGCGGTTGAGCGCGTTGTTCATCACGCGGCCGCGGCTGAGCTCCCTAACCATGGGATCGGGGCAGCCCTGATACACCGGGATGTCCAGGCCGAGCATGTCAACGACCTGCAGGGTGTTGCGGGTGCAGGTCTCGACGTCCGAGTTTCCGCGGCAGACCGTGATCCCGAGCAGCTCGAAGCGTCCCGAGAGCATCGCCAGCAGCAGAGCTATCGCGTCGTCCGAGCCTGTGTCTACGTCCATTATGAGCTTTCTCCTTCTGATATCTTCCATGTGAAAGTCCTTTCTCAGCGGGGTCCTTCTCAGGTCTCCGCCGGCTCCTTCTGCGGAGCCTGCGCATAATAAAACGCGGGCCCCGTTCCGGTGACGGGGCCTCGCGGATACGCACTGACAGGAGCGCCCATCTGGCAGCGGGCTTTCTTTCGTCAGATTCCGGAAGGCGCCTCCCGGATACGATTATACTGTAAAAGATTTACAGTTTCAAGCTTTGTTTTACAGTTCTTTACAGTCTATACCTCGAACCTGTCCAGAGCCGTGTCGAGCACATACTCGGACTTGAACTCCGCGATCTTCGCCAGGTGCGGCTGCTTTGCGTGAAGGGCGAGCAGCTCGGCGCTCTCCCACTTCTCCACGAGCAGGAGCTCGTCGCTGCCGTCGGCGGGCAGATAGTAGTCGTACTTGATGTTGCCGGCGTCCGCGCGGCTCGCGGCGCCTATGCCCTCGGACTCGAGCCTTTCGAGGAAGGCCTTCGCCATCCCGAGCCTGCACTTGTAGGATACATTCAGAACTATCATGATCTTACCTCCTGTATTTGATCGACTCAGCGTGATTGTGACAGTTTTTCCGGGAACATGCCTTTGCAGGCATGTCCACCCGTCAGTTCAGCAGCTCCCCGAGCGCCTTCGCGACTCCGTCCTCGTCGCAGGACGCGGTGACCATGTCCGCGGCGGCCTTCGCTTCGGCGCAGGCGTTCTCCATCGCGACCCCTATCCCGGCGGCGGCGAGCATGGTGACGTCGTTCCTGCCGCCGCCGACTG
>JAEENW010000031.1 GCA_016283945.1 Bacillota bacterium | reverse complement strand
GAGCTCCTCGAAGCCGGGGACTCCGTCCTTCGCGTCCCTGAGCCGTCTGAAGAGCACCTCCTGGAGGCTTCCGGTGTCGTCCGGTCCCTCGACCGTCTTTATCTTGAAGCGGCGGTAGGCCTTGGGGAGCGGGCGGCCGTCGTAGAAGACGACCATGGCTCCGACCGAGTCGACGCCGTTGATGTTCGATATGTCGTAGGATTCTATGCGGTGGATGCCGTCCGCCATCTCCTGCCCGAAGACCTCGGCGAGGCCGTTCTTGACGGATTCCTCGCGCTCGAGCTGCCTTCTGGCGCGCTCGTCGATATCGCGCAGCATGCTGTCGACGTCCTTCTTGACGAGCTCCATCAGGGCGCGCTTCTCGCCTCTCTCGGGGGCGATGAGGCTCACTCTGGAGCCCCTCTGCGCGCTGAGCCAGTCCTCGATGAGGGCGGCTTCGGCGGGGAGCTTCGCGAGCAGGATCTCCTTCGGGATCATGACGTTCTCGAAGTAGTACTGCTTGATGAACTCGGCGGCGCTCTCCTCCCTTGGCGCGCCTCCGGTGTCTCCGAGGAAGAAGCTCTCGCGCCCGGAGAGCTTGCCGTCCCTGACGGTGAAGAGCACCGCGTGCGAGCCGGAGAGCCCCTGGGTCATGAGCACTATGTCTAGGTCCTCGGGCCTCGAGAGCACGACCCTCTGCTTCTCCATGAGGGTGGAGATGTCGTTCAGATGGTCGCGGTAGACAGCGGCCTCCTCGAAGTCCATGCGCTCGGCTGCCTCGTCCATCTTCGCCTTGAGCAGGGCAGTGAGCTCCCTGTTCTTCCCGCTGAGGAAGTCCATGGCCTTTCCGACACCCTCCATGTACTCTTCGCGGCTGACCTCGCCGCGGCAGATCCCGCGGCAGCGCTTGATGTGGTAGTTCAGGCAGGGCGTGAAGCCCGGCGGGAAGGAGACCGCGGAGCAGCGCTTGAGGGTGTAGAGGTCGTTGAGCAGGGCGATGATGGTGTTGACCGCTCCCGCGTCGGGGTAGGGTCCGAAGTACTTGGAGCCGTCGCTGACGAGCCTCCTGGTCTTGAGTATCCTCGGGTATTCCTCGTTCAGCGTGACCTTGATGTAGGGGTAGCTCTTGTCGTCGCGAAGGACGATGTTGTACTTGGGCGTGTATTTCTTGATCAGGTTGCACTCGAGCATGAGCGCTTCCATCTCGCTGCCGGTGTTGATGTACTCGAACTCGGCGATGTCCTTTACCATGCGCCGGACCTTGGGATCCTGGTGTTTGGACGACTGAAAATACTGCCTCACCCTGCGGCGCAGCGAGACAGCCTTCCCCACATATATGATCTGCCCGAAAGCGTCTTTGTGCAGGTACACTCCGGGGCTGTCGGGCAGTTTTTTAAGTTCTTCTTTTATGTCAAACATACAGTTCCTCGTCCGAGGAGCGCGCCGGTCGCGGGCGCCGGGATGTCGGGCGGCAGGACCCGCTGAGGACCTTTCGCGCGGGTGACGCGGCGGGGATCACGGCTCGCGGTTCTTGCTCTCCTCGTACTGCTTCTCCCACAGCGCGCGGCGCCTCGCCTCCTCCGCCTTCTTCTCCTTGAGCCTGGCGGCGCGGCGGGCCTTCTTGCGGTTCATGTCCCAGCGCAGGTAGATGATGTAGCCCGCGAGGGCGAGTATGAGCAGCAGTATGATAATGATGATCCACATCACGATCTTCTTGGCGGTCGCGTCCTCGACGCCGAAGTTGGAGAGCACTCCGCCCTCGGCGACGCTCTCCGCCGCTATGACGTCGACGGAGCCTATGAGCACGCCGCTCTCGAATATGTCGACCTTGCCCACGGTCTGCCCCGCGGTCACGGGAGCCTTGATCGAGTTCTCGAGCTTGATCTCGGTGGTTATGATCTCGTCGGAGCCGTCCATCGGGATGGTGTAGTAGAAGTCGCTCGCGGAGACGGTGCCGACCTTGTTGAACTCTCCCTTCTTGACCTTGACGGTCCCGGTGTCGACGTCGGCGGCCAGGGCGTGGACGGTCTTGTAGTTCTCAAAGCCCCAGTCGAGCATCTTGATGCAGTCGGCGAAGCGGTCCATCGCCTCTGACTTGAGGGCGACGCAGAGTATCCTGGTGTTGTTCTGCTCGGCGGCGGCGATCAGGCAGGCTCCGGCCTCGGGGGTGTTGCCGGTCTTGACGCCTATGCAGCCGTCGTATTTGCAGTACCTGAGGTTGTTGCCCACGTAGATGCGGTTGACGTCCTTCTGGTCGTTGAGGAGCAGGTTGGTCGTCGAGACCGTCTTGGTGGAGCTCGCTCCGCCCGAGATGACCGCGGCGTCGTAGCTCTCGCGCGAGACTATTTCCGCGAAGAGCGGATCCTTCATGCAGTAGCATGCGATGAGCGCGAGATCCCTCGCGGTTGTGTAGTGGTCATCGTCGTGCAGCCCGTGCGGGTTGACGAAGTGAGTCGAGGTGGTGCCTATCTCGAGCAGCTTCTGGTTCATCATCTCGGAGAAGGCGAGGTCCGAGCCGGCCATTGCCTTGGCGAGCAGGCTGGCGCAGTCGTTGGCCGAGCCTATGAGCATCGCGTAGAGGCAGTCCCTGACGGTCATCTGGTCGCCGTTCTTGAGGCCGAAGCGCGAGCCCGGCGTGGACGCGACGGTAGCGTCAGCCGTGATGATGTCGTCCATGTTGAGCTTCTCGATCGCGAGTATCGCGGTCACCATCTTGGTCGTGCTCGCGGGATAGCGGAGGCTGTCCGCGTCCTTCTCGTAGAGCACGTCCCCGCTGCGGAGATCTATAAGTATGGCCGACTCGGCTTTGAGCGTCGGATATTCGGTCAGAGCGGACGCCCTGAGGGGCAGAACGCAGACGGTCAGACAGGCGGCCAGAAGCAGTGAAATCAGTCTTCTCATATGTCATTCCTCGATTGAAAAACGCCGGAATATATACTAATATTATGATGATTATATCACAGCGCAGGAGGAGGCTGATATGCAAATCGTAGCGGCTACTCAAAATCTTCACAAGCTGAGGGAGATATCCCAGATAACCTCGCAGTTCGGCATGGAGCTGGTCCCGATGAAGGAGCTGCTCGGCGATCTCGATATCGAGGAGAACGGCGAGACCTGCCGCGAGAATTCCCTCACGAAATCCCGCACCGTCTGCAGGCTGACCGGCAAGGCCGCGATAGCCGACGATTCGGGCATAGCCGTCGACTTCCTCGGCGGCGCTCCCGGCGTGCACTCGGCTCGCTACGCCGGAGGGCACGGCGACGATGTCGCCAACCGCAGGAAGATACTCGCTGAGATGGTTGGCGTCCCCATGAAGGACAGGACCGCCCAGTTCATCTGCGTGATAAGCTACGTCCATCCCGACGGGACCGAGATAGTCGCGGAGGGCATAGTTCCGGGCCTGATAAGCCTCGAGGAGAGGGGCACCGGCGGCTTCGGATACGATTCGATATTCATACCTGACGGCTATGACAACACCTTTGCCGAGATGCCGCAGGAGGTCAAGAACACCATAGGCCACAGGGCCCTCGCCCTGAAGAAGCTCCACGAGGAGTTCGAGGCATTATACGGAAAACAGGAGGAGGAACAGAAATGATCAGAGTAAATACCAAGGACGCGATGAAGCTCGCCGGACTCACGCCCGACATCCCCGCCGCTCTCGAGGCTCTCGCGACCCTCAAGGCGGGCACCGGCAGAGGAAACGACTTCATCGGCTGGCGCACCCTCCACGACGACATCATGGAGGATCTGCCGAGGATCAAGGCCTGCGCCGAGCGCATCAGGGAGGACGCCGACGTCTTCGTGGTCATCGGAGTGGGCGGCTCCTATCTCGGAGCCAGAGCCGCGCTCGAGTTCCTCCAGTCGCCGACCAGAAACCTCACCGAGAAGGGACCCATCGTCCTCTTCTCCGGCTACACCCTCAGCGGCGAGGAGATGGAGCAGATCCTGAAGCTCTCCGAGGGCAAGAAGCTCTATCTCAACGTCATCTCCAAGTCCGGCACCACCCTCGAGCCGGCCCTCTCCTTCAGGTTCCTCAGGGACGTGATCGAGAAGACCTGTACTCCCGAGGAGGCCAGAAAGCGCATAGTCTGCACCACCGGCATCGGCTCCGGAGTCCTCTACGGGCTCGCCCGGGAGAAGGGCTACGAGTGCTTCGCCGTCCCCGAGGACGTTGGCGGAAGGTTCAGCGTGCTCAGCGCCGTAGGACTGCTGCCCCTCGCGGTGGCGGGCGTCGACGTTGACGCTCTGCTCGAGGGCTGCAGGGCCCAGGCTAAGGAGAGCCTCTGCGAAAGCGCCGATAACCCCTCGCTGCAGTACGCGGCAGCCCGCCAGGGCCTCTACGACAGCGGCATCAAGATCGAGATGCTCTCCTGCTCCAGAGAGTCCCACAGGTTCTTCGGAGAGTGGTGGAAGCAGCTCATCGGCGAGAGCCAGGGCAAGGAGCACACCGGCATATTCCCGAACTCCATGGTGCTCACCGCCGACCTCCACTCGCTCGGACAGTACATGCAGGACGGCGAGAGGATAATGTTCGAGACCTTCCTGAGGATAGGGGAGGATTCCCCGCTCAGGGTCAAAGCCATAGAGGGAGACCTCGACGGGCTCAACTACCTCGAGGGCATGAGCTACGCGGACGTCTTCGCCTGCGCGGCCGAGGGCACCAAGGCCGCCCACGAGGCGGGCGGAGTCCCCTGCATGGAGATCTTCGCGGACAAGGCCGACGAGGAGGAGCTCGGAAGGCTGATATTCTTCTTCGAGGCTGCCTGCGCCATCTCCGGCTACATGCAGGGAGTCAATCCCTTCGACCAGCCCGCGGTCAACGAATACAAGAACAGGATGTTTGAGCTTCTCAAAAAGCAGAAGGGGATGTGATGAAGGACTATCTCAAGACTTACGAGCTCTGGAAGAGCGATCCTTACTTCGACGAGGTCAGCAGGGCTGAGCTCGCCGCGGTGACGGACGAGAAGGAGATCGAGGACAGGTTCTACAAGGACCTCGAGTTCGGCACCGGCGGCCTCCGCGGAGTCATGGGCTTCGGAAGCAACCGCATGAACATCTACACCGTCAGGCGCGCCAGCGCTGGCTTCGCGGCCTTCCTCAGGGAGAAGTACGGCGACGAGGCCTGCAGCCGCGGAGTCGCGGTCGCCTGGGACGTGCGCAACAACTCCTTCAGCTTCGCCAAGGAGACCGCCCTCACCATGGCGGCCTGCGGCGTCAAAGCCTACCTCTTCGACGTGGTCTCCCCGACCCCGCTGCTCTCCTTCGCCGTGAGGGAGCTCGGCTGCGTGGGCGGCGTGGTGATCACCGCGAGCCACAACACCAGAGAATACAATGGCTACAAGGCCTACGACGACACCGGCTGCCAGCTGCTCATAGATGACGCCGAGGCGGTCATCGCAAGGGTCGAGGCTACCGAGATCACCTCCGTGATCCCGATGGAGATGGAGGAGGCCAAGGCCAAGGGCCTGCTCACCATCATCGGCCCCATGCTGATCGACGACTACATCGACACCGTCTCCGACTTCATGTGCCCCGTGAGCCCCAAGTACAGGTCCGCTGTCAAGATCGTCTACACCCCGATCTTCGGCTCCGGAAACCTCTACGTCAGGAGGGCTCTCGCCCAGGCCGGCTTCAGCAATCTCAGCTACGTCAAGGAGCAGGAGGGCCCCAACGGCAACTTCCCCGGGCTCAAGGCTCCGAACCCCGAGAACCCCGACGCGATGCAGATGGGCATCGAGCAGGCCATAAGCGTGGGCGCTGAGCTCGTGCTCGGCACCGACCCGGACAGCGACCGCATAGGCATCGCCGTGCGCAGGGCTGACGGCAGCTTCAGGCTCTTCACCGGAGCCGAGACCGGCATGATGATCCTGCATTTCCTCATCGAGAACGCGGGAGTCTCCCTTCCGAGCAATGCCACGGTGGTCAGCACCGTCGTCACAGGCCTCATGGCCAAGGACATCTGCGAGAAGCACGGGATCGTCTACAAGGAGGTCCTCACCGGCTTCAAGTTCATCGGCGACATAATGAACCAGCTCGAGGCGGATCCCTCCAAGGGCAGCTTCCTCATGGGCTTCGAGGAGAGCTACGGCTACCTCACCGGCGGGCACGCGCGCGACAAGGACGCCGTCTCTACCGCCGTCGTGATCTGCTGCATGGCTGCCTTCTACAGGTCCAGGGGCCTCAGCCTCATCGATGTGCTCGAGTGGCTGTACAAGGAGTACGGCTACCACGAGGTCAAGGTCGCGTCCTACACGCTCGAGGGACTCGACGGCGCCGCCAAGATCAAGGCGATCACCGCCGGCCTCAGGCAGAAGGGTACCTCCCTGATGCCCGGCATCGAGAAGCTCGAGGATTTCGCGGAGGGCATCAACGGCCTTCCCAAGTCGGACGTGCTCAAGTACTACCTCTCGGACGGTTCGTGGATGGCTGTAAGGCCCTCCGGAACGGAGCCGAAGATCAAGTTCTACTTCAATATAAACGCGGCGGACAAGGCGCAGGCGGATGAGAAGTTCGCGTCGCTCAAGGCTCTCGCGGACGAACTGACCGCGTAAGGCCTGCGGATGCGCAGACTATTGCAGCGGGTGACGCGAGGAGGGGCTCCCCACAGCGAGGAGCGCCTGCACCGCAGCTGATGGGGAGGAGCCTCGCGGCAGGACCCGCACACAATATACCGCTACAGGCGCAGAGCCTCTATGCGGTCAGATCGAAAGGAGATCATCTCATGCTCTTAGAAAAGATGTCCTACGCCCAGGCGGCGGAGGCTTTCAGGAAAGATCCTCTCGTGATAATACCCGTCGGCAGCCTCGAGCAGCACGGACCGCAGTGCGCGCTCGGCACGGACTTCCTCGTGCCGCAGTTCATGGCCAGGCAGCTCGAGGGCATAGACAACGTCATAGTCGCTCCCACCGTCAACTACGGAGTCTGCGACTACCACATGAGCTTCCCCGGCACCGTCAGCATCGGAGTCGAGGGCCTGAGCCTCCTCCTCGGAAAGATCGTCGAGGGGCTCATGAGCCACGGCGCACGCCGCTTCCTCGTGCTCAACGGGCACGGCGGCAACACCCCGGCGATCGACAGCGCCGCCCTCAAGGCCTACAAGGCCGGCGGAATACTGGTCGAGTTCGACTGGTGGGTGGTCGTTGGCCAGCTCGACAAGCGCTTCGCGGGCGGCCACGGCGACAAGATCGAGACCGAGGCCATGCTCGCGGTCGACGACAGCGCGGTGCACCTCGATCTGGCTCTGGACATGGATCCGATAAAGCTCACCGACGACATCGCCCCCGTGCACATCCAGTCCTTCCGCTACAAGGGGGCTGACGTGCGCATCGCCAGGGACACGAAGGAATCCGCCCCGCACGGCTGGTTCGGCCCCTGGGATCCCAGAGACGCGAAGAAGGAGGAGGGAGAGGAGATGATGGCTCTCTGCCTCGACTACATCAAGGGATTGATAGAGGAGCTCAAAAAGCTTGAGCTCTAAGATACTGAGGAACAAGGCGTTCCTCTACGCGACGGAGTTCTTCTCCGGCATGTCGGTAATGGCTGTGGAGCTTGGAGCCAGCAGGCTCCTGGCTCCATATTTCAGTTCATCGCAGGTCATCTACACCATCATCATAGGAACAGTGATGATCGCGATGGCTCTCGGAAACCT
Source organism: Bacillota bacterium (assembly GCA_016283945.1). Taxonomy (GTDB): domain Bacteria; phylum Bacillota; class Clostridia; order Peptostreptococcales; family Anaerovoracaceae; genus RGIG2707. Next base: position 5,469 of record JAEENW010000031.1, on the reverse strand, counting down.
CTACGGCGGCAGAAGCGCGGACAGGGATCCGAACCCGGCGGCCATCTACCGGCGCATGCTCATCGCGGGCCTCTGGATCGCGGCTGTGCCCTTCGCGGGGCGCTACGTCATACTGCTGATCTCGGGGCTCCTCATACTCAGCGTGAACACGGGCTTCCTGACGGCGGCGGCCTTCGCGAGCTGCATGGTGCTCTTCGTCTTCCCGCTCTTTCTGCTCGGGACGGTGACCCCGTCGCTGGCGCGCTGCATACTCGACAGCGCGGACGAGAGCGGAGAGGTCGTGGGCAGGCTCGGAGCCTTCAACACCGTCGGAAGCATACTCGGGACCTTCCTCCCGACCTTTGTCACCATACCTGCCTTCGGCACCTCGGTGAGCTTCGTCATATTCTCCGGCGTCCTCATCGCGCTCGCGCTGATCTACATGGTCAGCGCCGGCGGCTTCGGAAAGAAGGCGGCCGTCTTCGCCGCGGTCTTCGTCCTCCTGAGCGTCCTCTCCTGCAGGGCGTCCTTCGCCTTCTGGGAGAAGGGCCTGAGCTATGAGGGCGAGTCCGTCTACAACTACCTCCAGGTCAAGGAGGACAGGGATAGCGTCATACTCTCCACGAACGTCCTCTTCGGCGTGCAGTCCGTCAAGATGAAGGAGGGCGGGCTCACGGGGATGTACTACGACTACGCGCTCGCGGCGCCCGTCGCGGCGCTCGGCGGCAGGCAGGGCGGAGAAGCGGCGGAAAGCGAGCCCCTCGACATACTGATCCTCGGCAACGGGACAGGGACCTATGCGACCCAGTGCGCGCGCTACTTCCCCGGCTCGGTCATCTCGGGGGTGGAGATAGACGGAAAGATCACACGGCTCGCCTACGAGTACTTCGACATGGACCCCTCGGTCGGCGTCACTGAGTACGACGGCAGGGCCTACATACAGTCCGACAGGGGGCTATACGACGTGATACTCGTGGACGCCTACCAGGACATCACCATACCCTTCCAGATGAGCAGCCTCGAGTTCTTCGGGCTCGTGAAGGACCGCCTCAAGGAGGGCGGCGTCATGGCCGTGAACATGAACATGCACTCCGACGGCGAGGGCTCGATCAACCAGTACCTCGAGGGCACCATCTGCGAGGTCTTCGGCGACGTAATGACCGCCGACGTGCCCTACACGAGCAACCGAGAGCTCTTCGCGGTGAGCGGGGGAAGCTTCAATTCCATGTTCGACAGCGGGCGGGCCGCGCTCAGGGCGGAAAGCCCGGCGAGGGACGAGGCTCTCGAGCTCGCCTCGCTCTGCACCGAGATAGCCGGAAGGCTCGAGGGCAGGGAGCCGAGCGGGCTCATCCTCACCGACGACAGGGCGCCCGTGGAGGTGCTCGGCAAGAAGATGATAGATTCCCTGATCGAGGAGGAGCTCTCGTATTACCGGGGGATCTACGACAGGGAGGGGCTTAGAGGCCTGATAGACAGGCTGATGTAGGGACCGCGGAATGGACAGGCTCAAAAAGACAGTTTTATCGCTATCCGGACTGCTGCTGGTCCTCGCTGCCTTCTTCAGGTTCGCGCTCAGGGGCTACAGCTTTCTGGCGCTCGCCCTCGCGGGCGCGGCAGCGGCGCTCGCGCTGCTCTGCCTGCTGCCGAAGAGGGGAAGGAGGGCGCTCCTCGCGCTCATGCTCGCCTTCGCCTGTGTCTTCTGCGCCTTCGAGGCTAAGGTGCTCGCGGCGGCCGAGGCAGACCCGCCGGACGACGCCGATTATCTCATAGTGCTCGGCTGCGGGGTCTTCGGGACCGCGCCTTCGCCCTCTCTGAGGGAGAGGCTTGAGGCTGCCGAGGGCTTCCTGAAGGAGCATCCGGACTGCGTCGCCGTGGTGAGCGGCGGGCAGGGGCAGCGCGAAGACATCAGCGAGGCCGAGTGCATGAGGCGCTGGCTGACCGCCCGCGGCATAGAACCGGAGCGCATAATCCTCGAGGACAGGGCGCTCAGCACGGAGGAGAACATGACCTTCTCCGCGCCCATGATAGAGGCGCACAGCGGGAAGCCTCTCGCCGAGAGCCGCGTCGCGGTCTGCTCCAGCGAATACCACCTCTACAGGGCGCGCTGGCTCGCCAGGCGCTTCATAGGGATAGACCCGCCGACCGTGGCGGCTGAGACCGAAAGGCCGCTGCTCCGCCTCTCGAATCTGCTCAGAGAGGGCTGCGGCATGATGATAACCGTGCTCGTGCGCTGAGGCGCGGGCAGCTCTGACGGCGTGAGCGCCGGACAGGCAAAGGAGATAGAAAATGCTTGAAGTGAACCATCTTACGAAGAGATACGGAAAGAACCTCGCTGCCGACGACGTGAGCTTCACGCTCGAGCCGGGGACGGTGACGGTGCTGCTCGGCCCCAACGGCGCGGGCAAGAGCACGGTCATAAAGTCCGTGATCGGCTTCCTGAGGTACGAGGGGAGCATACTCGTGAACGGCATGGAAAACAAGACTCCGGAATCCCGCAGGGTCCTCGGCTACGTTCCCGAGATCCCCGCGCTCTATCCCAACCTCACGGTCATAGAGCACATGGAGTTCATCGCCAGGGCCTACAGGCTCAGGGATTACGCCGCGCGCCGCGACTCGCTGCTCGCGCGCTTTGAGCTCACCGAGCACCGCAAGAAGTTCGGTGACGAGCTGTCCAAGGGAATGCAGCAGAAGCTGAATCTATGCCTCGGACTGCTCCCCGACCCCGAGGTCATACTGCTTGACGAGCCGATGATAGGACTCGACCCGCACGCGATCAAGGAGCTCAAGAACACCATCGAGGAACTGCGCGCCGCGGGAAAGACCCTGCTCGTGAGCACGCACATCATAGACAGCGTCGACATGCTCTGGGACAGGAGCCTCATCATGCAGGGAGGCCGCGTGAGGGCGAACGTCTCCCGCGAGGAGCTGGCCGCGCAGGGCAAGACCCTGGAGCAGCTCTTCTTCGAGGTGACCGAGGGGCTCGAGCCGGAGGACGTAGCCGGTGAGCCTCTTCCTGAGACCGGATCAGGGGAGGCTGCAGGCTCTGCGGAGACCGCCGCAACTACCGAGCCCGCCGCGCCCGAAGAGCCCGCCCCGCCGGCATCCGAGCCCGCCGCTGGGGCGCCCGCCCCGGGAGAGGAGAGCCGCTCATGAGCTTCATCGGCTACTACGCCTGGCATTCGTTCATAAACCAGATCCGCAAGCTCTTCAAGACCTGGGTCCTGATATTCATACTGATCTGCGGCCTCATCGGAGGCGGGATCGGGTATTTTTCCGCGACCCTGATGGACGCCGCCGACAACGAGCCTTCCATCTACGTGGAGGAAGAGGATCCCTGGGAAGAGGAAGCCCCCTTGGAGGACTCCGGGGAAGGCGACATCGAGCTTCCCGAGGACTTCGACTGGGAGTCCGCCGTGGAGGCGCAGGAGGAGCTCGATCTGTTCAGCAGAGGGCCCCGCTACTTTGAGCTCGCGTTCGGGGGCATGGTCTACGCCGCCCTCATCATGAGCCTCGTCATGGCCGAGTGGGGCAAGGGGAGCCGCTTCCTGCCCGCCGACGTCTCGCTGCTCTTCGCGTCGCCCCTCAAGCCGCAGACCGTCCTGCTCTTCAGGCTGGTCATGCAGCTCGGGCTCACGCTGTACTTCACGGTCTACCTGGGCGTCAACATCGGTAACATCATGACCTCGCTCGGCGCCGGGACCTCCGGGATAGTCGGAGCGGCGGCGGCATGGCTGCTCGCGCTCATATTCGGCAAGCTCATCGAGACCTACGTCTATCTGCTCAAGGCCGGAAACGGCATAGTGCGCAGAAATTACAGCCTCATGCTTGGGGCTCTGCTCGCGGTACCCGCGGCGGCCCTGTTCGCCTTCGCCAAGGCGAACGGCACCGGGCTGATGGACAGCGCTCTCGACCTCTTCTGCGCTCCCTGGACCAGATACATCCCCGTCTGGGGCTGGCTGAAGGGAGCCGCGCTCTTCTCGCTCGAGGGCAGGATGGGGATCAGCCTGCTCTTCCTCGCCCTCACCGCGGCCTGCGCCGCGCTCTTCGGCAGGGCGATCTGGAGCATGAAGACCGACTTCTACGAGGACGCCATGGCCCGCTCTGAGCAGCTCGCCCAGGTCATGGCCGAGATGACGGAGAAGAACCGCACTTTCGGCCGCATCGGAAAGAAGAAGATCGCCGAAGACATCGAGCGCGACGGCATGAAGCGCGGCGCCGGATCCTCCGTGTTCTTCTGGAAGACCATCATCAACCGCGGGCGCTTCTCCAAGCTCTGGGTCATAAGCAAGACCTCGGGCTTCTATCTGGCGCTCGCCGCGGCCGCGTCGCTCTTCGCGGTCGGCATTGCCGAGACCCGCAGCGTCATACCGGCGGTCTGCGCCATCGGCGCGGGAGTGTTCTTCAGGGCTCTGGGAGATCCCATCGAGGACGACACAAAGACCGTCCTCACGGCGATGATCCCCGAGAGCGCCGTGAAGAAGCTCTGCTGGAGCTCTCTGGGTGGTGCCGTGGTATGCCTGCTGGATCTCGTCCCCGCTCTCATTGCGACCGCCGCCATAGTGAGGCAGGACATACCGCTCCTGCTGCTCTGCGTGCCGCTCATACTGACAGTGGACCTCTACGCCGGCTCGACGGGCTCCTTCCTGGCGCTCGTCACCCCGGCAAACGCGGGCACCGTGGTCAAGCAGCTCATCCAGGTGATGTTCATCTACTTCGGGCTCCTGCCCGACATAGGGATCATCGCGGCCGGGATTGCGCTCGGACACAGGAACGTCTCGCTCTTCGCGGCGGCGCTGGTCAACGTTCTGCTCAGCATGGTGTTCATATCCGGCTCGGCCAACATGCTCGAGCCGCGCATTGGAAGGCCGGCCTACAGCCTCGAGAACTGCCCGGGCGACCCGAAGGAGGCCAGAGCCTGCTTCTCCCGCATAGGCATCTCGCTCTTCGCAATGATGGGGATCTCCCAGTTCCTGCAGCTGCTGGTCTTCAGCCAGTACGGGGATAAGATCGACATGTCGGCGCAGCCCTGGCTGTTCTGGTTCGCCCAGATGGCTCCGCTGTACCTCGTCGCCGTGCCCATCGGCCTGCTGCTCATGAGGAAGCTCCCCGCGAGCGCGCCGGCGGAGCCCGTAAAGCTCAGCTTCCGCGGCTGGCTCCTGCTGGTCCCCGCGGCCTTCTTCCTGCTCTACGGAGGTAACATCATAGGCTCCGGACTCAGCCTGCTGCTCGCCCCGCTCTTTAAGAGCGTACCCGCGGGTCCCGGAGACATCAATCCGCTCATAGACCTGTTCGACGAGAACCAGACCCTGCCGAGGGCCTTCGTGATGGTCATCTGCGCGCCGATAATCGAGGAGATCATCTTCAGGCGCGTGATCATAGGGCGCACCCGCCGCTACGGCGAGCGCAGCGCGGTGCTCTTCAGCGCCGTGACCTTCGGCCTGCTGCACGGGAACATCCCGCAGGCGATCTACGCGGGGCTTCTGGGGCTGC
>JAEENW010000030.1 GCA_016283945.1 Bacillota bacterium | reverse complement strand
AAATGACGCCCCCGAGGCCCGCTTCCCCAGGCGCAGACCTGGGCTTATTTCCGAAGGGGCCGATGGCGGGAAACGATATCCCGGAAAACCGAAGACAGCATTTGGGACATTTGGATAGACGAAAGGGAGAGGAAACGATGCAGGAATACGACATCATCATCGTGGGCGCCGGGGCCGCCGGGGTCTTCGCCTCCTACGAGCTGACCAAGATCGAGAACAAGGCCCGCATCCTGATGCTGGAAAAGGGCGCGCCTCTGGAGCAGCGGGTCTGCCCCATGAAAAGCCGCCAGACCGGCCGCTGCCTGGGCTGCCCCACCTGCCACATCATGAACGGCTACGGCGGCGCAGGAACGCTCTCCGACGGGAAGTACAACATCACGAACGACTTCGGAGGCGACCTCTACGCCTACGTGGGCGACGACAAGGCCATGGAGCTCATGGAATACGTCGACGAGGTGCTCTGCGGCTTCGGCGGGTCGGAGGCGAAGCTCTACTCGACCGAGGATCAGGCTCTCAAGACCCTCGCCCTGCAGAACGACCTTCATCTGCTCGACGCGAAGGTAAGGCACCTTGGGACGGACAGGAACGTCCGCATACTCGGGGACATCTACGAGTTCATCAGCGGGAAGATCGAGACCCTCTTCCGCACCGACGTCGAGTCGGTCGAGAGGACTGAGGGCGGCTTTAAGCTGCGCACCTCAAGGGGTGACGAGTTCAGCTGCAGGCAGCTCGTGCTCGCGACCGGGCGCAGCGGCTCCAAGTGGATCTCGAAGACCTGCGGGGAGCTCGGTATCGCGACGCTCTCCAACAGGGTCGACATCGGCCTGCGCGTGGAGCTCCCGGCGGCGGTGTTCAAGCACATCACCGACGCGGTCTACGAGAGCAAGCTCGTCTACCGCGCCAAGAAGTACGGCGACAAGGTCCGCACCTTCTGCATGAACCCCTACGGCGAGGTCGTCACCGAGAACACAAACGGCATAGTCACGGTCAACGGCCACAGCTACGCCGACCCCGCGCTCTACACCGAGAACACGAACTTCGCGCTGCTCGTCTCCAACCGCTTCACGGAGCCCTTCAAGGACAGCAACGAGTACGGCGAGTCTATCGCGAGGCTCTCCAACATGCTCGGCGGAGGAGTGCTCGTGCAGCGCTTCGGGGACCTCATCAAGGGCAGGCGCTCCAACGAGCACCGCATGGAGGGCTGCTTCACCAGGCCCACGCTCAAGGCGACTCCGGGCGACCTCGCCCTGGTCATGCCCAAGCGCCAGCTCGATGACATCATCGAGATGGTCTACGCCCTCGACAAGATAGCGCCGGGCACCGCCAATGACGACACCCTGCTCTACGGAGTCGAGGTCAAGTTCTACAATTCCACGGTCGAGGTGAACGGAGACCTCGAGACGAAGGTTCCGGGGCTCTACGTGCTCGGCGACGGCTCCGGCGTGACTCACAGCCTCTCGCAGGCCAGCGCCTCGGGAGTACACGTCGCGAGGATACTGGACGCGAAATACAGGAGCCTGTAATGAAGATCAGGAACAAGCCGCTCTCCTACGGGGAGCTCCTCAAGCTCCCCGCTGAGAAGCACCTGCCGCCGAAAAGGCCTTCGATGTTCTTCCGCTCGCTGCTCAAGGCGGTGAGCGCGTCAGACCTCAAGGCCACGGACTTCAGCTTTACCGAAAGAGGCATGGAGCGTCTCGGAAAGGACGAGCCAGCTCTCTTCCTGATGAACCACTCGAGCTTCATAGACCTGAAGATCGCCTCCACCGTCCTCTATCCCAGGCCCTTCAACATCATCTGCACCTCGGACGGCTTCGTCGGCAAGGCAGGCCTGATGCGCGCCATAGGCTGCGTTCCCACGCAGAAATTCGTGAGCGACATGGCCCTCGTCAAGGACATAGTCTACGCGGTCACAAAGCTCAAGGACTCCGTGCTGATGTACCCCGAGGCCAGCTACAGCTTCGACGGCACCGCAACCCCTCTCCCGGAGTCCGTAGGCAAGCTGATAAAGCTGCTCAAGGTCCCCGTCGTCATGATCAGGACGCACGGCGCCTTCCTGCGCGACCCGCTCTACAACATGCTTCAGCTCAGGAAGGTAAAGGTCAGCGCCGAGATCAGCTACGAGCTCTCGCCCGAGGAGATAAAGGAGATGAGCCCGGCCGAGGTCAACGCCAGGCTGAAGGAGCTCTTCAGCTTCGACAACTTCCGCGAGCAGCAGGAGGCCGGCACGGTCGTGGACGAGCCCTTCAGGGCAGACGGACTGAACCGCGTGCTCTACAGATGCCCCTCCTGCGGCGCCGAAGGCGACATGGAGGGCAAGGGGACGCGGCTGAGCTGCGGACACTGCGGCAGGAGCTGGGTGCTCACCGAGACCGGAAGGCTCGAGCTGACGGAGGAGGGAGACCAGGAGGCTCAGAGCGCCGCTGAAGGACTTCCCGGTAGCTTCGACCACATCCCGGACTGGTACGCCTG
>JAEENW010000002.1 GCA_016283945.1 Bacillota bacterium | reverse complement strand
GGCTCCACCTCTGGATTTTATGCCTACAGCGGATTCGATGTCTTCACCGGCTCCCTTACCGGAATAGGCGGAAACAAGACCGGAGACAGGACCGGACTCAGCTGCGGCATACTGTATTCACGCGACAGCAACATTTACGGAGGCTCCGTGACGGGCGTAGGCGGAAATGTCACCACCGAGACAGAGGACAGCGATTACGGCGCATACAGCTATGGCCTGTATTCTTACTACAGCAACTACGATCTCAACGTGTTTGACGGAACGCTGCTCGCGGTCGGAGGCGATACGCTGGCCAGCGGCGGAAGCTCTACCAGCCATGGGATGTATATGGGATATATCAGAGCCTATGGCGGAGTCAGCGTGCTTAAGGGAGGAGACGCCTCCCAGATGAGCGGAAGCTTTGCCAGCGCCTACAGCCGCGGCGGCAACTATGTCTCGGCGTACGGCGGCGCGGTGCTCGCGAGCGCGGGGACCGTGAACAGAGGCTTCAGGACAGCGCTCTATGACTATTATTTCTATGAAAACCGCCGTGCTCTGGGCAGCCTCTATCTCGGAGAGGATTCCATCATCGCTAAGGCCGTCAGCTGGGCTGACGGTACCGGAGCTTCAGGCTTCGGCGAGCTCACGGTCACGAGCGATCACTCATCCGGTTCCAACTCAGTTACCGGAACCGTCGGCGGGGTATCGAACTGGAAAGAGTCTCTTGGCTACAAATACAATATAGCACCCTGGGCAACGGGCATACTCATCGTCCCCTCGGATTGGGAGGAGCTTGACGATATCGCGGTCCTTGACGGCGATTCATACTGTATCGATATCGAGATGGACGCCCTCGCGGCAGCGGATATAGACCTGAACGGATACACTTTCCTGTGCGCCAGCCTCTATGAAGGACTGGAAGACGGGGAATGGGGCTGCGGCCTCAACCTCTTCGGGGATATAAGCGGAGACGGCGGGAATCTCGTAGCCGTCGGTCCGACCATCTCGGGCGATGATTCGGCCAGCTACGGCATATTCCAGGCCGGGACCGTCGATGTCAGCGGCAGCGTGAACGTAACCGCGGTCGGCGGAGCGTCCCCGTCATCCTACGGAGTCAGCGGCTCCGGCGAGTTCGATCTGAGCGGTCTCGATGAGACCGGCAGGTTCCAGGCCTTCGGATATACCGACGCCGCAAACGAGACCGGACTCACCGCGGGCGGCAACTACGAATTCGACGGCGGGAGCTATTACAAGGCTGTCTCGCTTGAGAGCGAGATCCCCGAATACACCGTCGAGATCATCCCGGGCGCTCACATGAGCCTCGCGTCCGGCTCCGGAGACCTCGTTCAGGAGGGACTCTCGGGGGCCATGGAGACGGTGATCCTTAACGCGGACGAAGGATACTACTTCCCCGAGGACTTCATAGAGAAGAACTTCCTCATCAGGGATGACTGGAGTATAAAGGCCGAGCGGAGCAGGAACTATTTCGTGACCAAGATCACCATAAGCGGCATCCCCGCCAAGGATCTGACCATAGAGCTTGACGACGCGGAGCTGTACGTGTACCCCGTCTGGCTCGGAGGAGTCCGCATCGACGCGGAGAACAAGGGCGACCTGGTCGCGGCGATCAACGAAGCCGCGGGGAAGACTGTCGCCACGGGCGAGGCCTCTTACGAGATAACGAATTTCAGATTCCATTCCAGCTACCCCGACATCGTAACCAGCTACGTGGGAACGCTGACGCTCAAGGACTTCAGCTACACGGGAGAAGGCTATGAGTATGAGGAAGGAAAAGCGGCAGCGCTGTATTACGACCGGTATAAGATCACTTATCCGCTGAATGACGCGGACGCTCTCGGACTGATCATCAACGTCAGCGGCGACAACAGCGTCACGATCAGCCCCTCTGAGGACTTCAGCGGGACCGCTTACGGGTCCTATCTGGGCGCGAGCGTCACGATAACCGGCAGCGGGACATTCACCTCCGCCGCCGAGGCTCAGGCTCCTCTGGCAATTGGATCCGGAGCATACAAGAACTGGGCCGGGGAGCTGACGATAGACGGAGCATCGGTGTTCTTCAAGGGCCCGCTCGAAAACGCGGATGAGTCCAACGGACTGATGTCGGAGAGCAGGACCAATGTACAGAACGGAGGCAGGATAACCTTCAGCGGCGCTGATCTCGCCATCAAGAACAGCTACTCCAGCACAGACCGTACCAGGCTCGTTTATTCCGGCAATTATGCCCTCATCGTCGGCGACGAGCCCGAGGGCGGCAATCTGGAGCTGTACGCGGGGACCGGAAACGACTACGTCGCCGACATACAGAGCGGCGGCTATAAGTACCTGACCCTCGGCGAGGCGGAGCTGTTCATCGGCGGAGTGGCCATCACTCCGGCGAACCGGGACGATATCGTCTCCGCGGTCAACGCGCTCTATCCGGATTCCATCACCGGCAGCGCCGTGTACGATCCCGACGCGCATAAGCTCACGCTGAGCGGCGTTTCGCTTGTGAACAAGAGCACGGGCAGCGCGGACAAGGACTACGCCGGCATACTCTACGCCGGCACCGAGCCCCTCGAGATAGTGCTGGAGGGCGAAAACAGCGTCACCGGCAGAGACAGGAGCGGAGACGACAGCCGTGGCCTGTATTCTCAAAAGGCGGAAGTCTCATTCACGGGGAGCGGCAGCCTCACGGCGACAGGCGGAAACATCACCAGCGGCTACGGCGAGAGCTACGGTATTTCCGCGTATTACGGCATGACCTTCGACGGACCCACGATCAAGGCGTACGGCGGCAGCTGCCCGCAGGACAACTCTTACGGGATATTCGGCGGCGTCGCCCTGACGGACGGCAAGATCGAGGCATATGGCGGCACCGCCTCCAATGACTACTCGTACGGAATAGACGGCGACGTCACGGTGGACGGAGGCGAGCTCACCGCGACCGGCGGCAGCTCACGTTACGATTCCTATGGCATAGACGGCAGCGTCACGGTAAACGGCGGCAAGCTTACCGCTACAGGCGGCAGTTCCCGCTACGACGATTCCTACGGTATCTCCGGAACTCTGACGCTTAACGACGGCGAAGTCTTCGCCTGCGGCGGCTCGTCCCAGGGGGAGGACAGCATAGGCGTCTACCGCGCGGAGGTGAAGGGCGGCAAGCTCACCGCTCAGGCCGCTGACAGCGATTACACCAGCTGCGGCGTATACAGCAGCCTCACGGTCAGCGGCGGTGAAGTAAACATCAGCGGCGCAAGCGAAACCAGCTCCGCCTCTTACGGAGTGGACAGCAGCGTAACCATAAGCGGAGGCAAGACTGTCATCAGCAGCGGGAACGGCGCCTACACCCGCGGCATCTACGGGAGCCTGACCGTCACCGGAGG
>JAEENW010000029.1 GCA_016283945.1 Bacillota bacterium | reverse complement strand
CAGGGTCCCATGGGCGAGAAGCCGTCGAGGCTCTTGCCGGAGTACCACTGCTTGTGCGAGGTCTGAAGATCCCTCGCGGATACGTCGTTGAATATGGTATAGCCAAAGATGTAGTCCTGCACGGTCCCGGGCTCTACGTTCCTCGCGTCCTTTCCTATCACGACCGCGAGCTCGTTCTCATAGTCGAGCTTCTGCGTGATGTCCGCGTGCGCGGGTATGGGAGCCCCGCTGCCCTGCGAATACGGCGTCCTCTTGGAGAAGAAGATTGGCAGATCCGCGTCGGCCTTGAAAGTCTCATTGTAGCCGAAGGCCTCCTCGGCGTGCTCCGTGTAGTTCAGCCCGAGGCAGAGTATGTCTGCCTTCGGCCTGGGGATGGGCGACAGCAGCTCGTACTTCCCCTCAGGCACGAGCCCGTTCTTGCTCTTTTTGAGCTCCTCGATCTGTTTCAGCTGCTCCGGTCCGGCGTTCTTTATCAGGTCGTTCATGTCCTCGAAGACCAGACCTGAAGCGAGCACAGGGATGACTCCCCCTTCAGCAAAGATCCCCAGCTGTTCCCGGGGATTGCCCTTCACCCTGTAAGTAACGAGCTTCATTTTATCCTCCCAGCGAAAACGGTCCTTAGATCAAAACGTATGAGCGTTATACATAATTATCATATACCATTTTTGTATGGGTGGCACAGTTTTTTGCTTTGAATTTTCGCCATTCCCGCGGTAAAATATTTTCGTATGCGCCGGGACAGCCGGCGCGGATCAGGACGCGCAATGGATCAGAACTCAAACATCAGGGATTTCACCGGCGGGAACATAACCCGCCAGCTGGTCAGCTTCGCCTGGCCTCTCTTCCTCTCCAACCTCCTGCAGGTAGTCTACAACATGGCCGACATGATAATAGTCGGCAGGGTCCTCGGAAAGGCCGGGACCTCGGCGGTCGCCATAGGCGGCGACGTATCCATGCTCCTCACCTTCATAGCCATGGGCTTTTCGGGCGCAGGCCAGGTGCTGGTCGCGCGCTACATCGGAGGAGGGCGCAGGGACAAGCTCAGCCGCTTCATAGGGACCATGTTCGGCTTCCTCATGAGCTGCGCGCTGGCAATAAGCGCGCTCGGCCTCGTCTTTCAGAGCTCCATACTCAGGCTGATGAACACTCCCGAGGCCTCGTACGCCGGCGCGGAGAGCTACAGCCGCATCTGCATGATAGGCCTCGTCTTCATCTACGGCTACAACATCGTCAGCGCCATACTGCGCGGCATGGGCGACAGCAAGCATCCGTTCATTTTCATCGGTATCGCGGCGGTCATCAACATCTGCCTCGACCTGCTCTTCGTCGCCTTCCTCGGCTTCGGGGCCGGCGGCGCCGCCCTCGCTACCGTCATAAGCCAGGGCGTGAGCTTCGTCGCCTGTGCGCTCTTCCTCACGAGAAACAAGGAGAGCTTCGGGCTCGATGTGAAGCACGAATGGTTCCTGCGCTGGGACGGCGAGATGCTCTCCTCCCTGCTCAAGCTCGGGACTCCGATGGCCATCAAGAGCGCCTCTGTCATGTTCTCAAAGCTCTTCGTGAACTCCTGGATCAACTCCTACGGCGTGGAGGTCTCCGCCTTCGCGGGCATAGCAAACAAGGTAAACAACATCTCCAACCTGATATCCAACGCGATGAACACCGCGGGCTCCACCATGGTCGGGCAGAACATAGCCGCCGGCGAATACGGCAGGGTCAACCGGATCCTCGCAAGGCTCATGGCGATAACCCTGAGCATCGCGGCGCTCATCTCCGTCCTCATAGCGGCCTTCCCCATGCAGATCTTCGGCATATTCACGGAGGACCCCTCGGTCCTGGCCATAGCCCCGCGCTACGTTCCCATCGCGATCACGGTGTTCTTCGCCAGCGCGCTGCGCTCCGCCATGAACGCGCTCATCAACGGCAGCGGAAGATACACGGTCAACTTCGCGACCGCCATACTCGACGGCATAGTCATGAGGATAGGCCTCGCCCTGCTCTTCGGAGTGGCCCTCGACATGAAGCACTACGGCTTCTGGCTCGGCGACGCCCTCGCGGGCTTCACGCCCTTCCTGATCGGCACGGTCTTTTATTTCACCGGGCTGTGGAAGAACAAGATGGAATAAGTTATCATTAACAGGGAGCTCCCCGCTCCCTTTATAAACGCGAAAGATCACGGTTCACACGGAGGTAACGATATGAAAAAGACCGGATTCATAGGCCTTGGCATCATGGGCCGCCCCATGGCGGAGAATCTGCTCAAGGCGGGCTGCGAGCTGTACGTCTACGACGTTTCGCCCGCGGCGGTCGAAAGGCTCACCGCCCTCGGCGCTAAGGCGTCCGATCCCGCCGGCATAGGCAGGAGCTGCGACGTCATATTCCTCAGCCTGCCCAACGGCAGCATCTCCCAGAGCGTTCTCTTCGGGGAAAACGGAGTCGCGGGCACTGTATGCCCCGGCGCCATAGTCTGCGACACCAGCTCCGTGACCCCTTCCGAGGCCCAGACCTGCCACGAGAAGCTCCTCGAGCACGGCGTGTGGTTCGTGGACAGCCCCGTGAGCGGCGGCGAGCCCGGAGCGATAGCCGGCACCCTCGCCTTCATGGCGGGCGGCGAGCCCGAGGCCTTCGAGCAGCTCAGGGAATACTTCGACATAATGGGAAGCTCGGCCGTCCTCATCGGCGGCAGCGGCATGGGCTGCGTCACCAAGCTCGCGAACCAGGTCATCGTCAACCTCACGATCGCGGCGGTCTCCGAGGCCTTCGTGCTCTCGACCAAGGCCGGCGCCGACCCCTGGAAGGTCTACAAGGCGATACGCGGAGGGCTCGCGGGAAGCGCGGTCCTCGACGCGAAGATCCCAATGATAGTCGAGAGGAACTTCACCCCCGGCGGCAAGATCTCGATCAACCACAAGGACATCAAGAACGTCCTCGCGACGGCTCACGAGATCGACGTGCCGGTGCCCCTCTCCGCGCAGCTCTTCGAGATCCAGCAGGCGCTCAAGGCTCACGGCCACATGGACGACGACCACTGCGGCTACGTGCAGTACTTCGAGGCGCTCGCGGGAGTCACCGTGAAGAGCGACAAGCCCGAGGAATAGAGGAAAGGATAGACGACCATGCAAAGACTAAGCGCTGACATCCTGAAGAGCTTCGGGACCGTCAACGTGCCCGCGGTCGACCGCATACTCGCGGAGGAGATCGCGCGCGACAGGCACAAGATAGTCGTGCTCGACGACGACCCCACCGGCGTTCAGACCGTCCACGACGTGTCGGTGTTCACCGGCTGGGACAGAGCCTCCGTCCTCGAGGGCTTCAGAGAGGACAGAAAGCTCTTCTATATTCTGACCAATTCCCGCGGGATGACCCCGGCCGAGACCGAAGCCGCGCACCGCGAGATGATCGCTAACATCAAGGGCGTCGCGGCGGAGCTCGGAAGACCCTACATGATCATATCCCGCAGCGACTCGACGCTCAGGGGACACTATCCCCTCGAGCCTGAAGTGCTCAGGCAGGGCATCGAGAGCGGCGGAGCCAGAGTCGACGGCGAGATACTCATACCCTTCTTCAAGGAGGGAGGCCGCTTCACGATAGGCAACGTGCACTACGTGCAGCAGGGAGAAGAGCTCGTCCCCGCGGCCGAGACCGAGTTCGCGAAGGACAGGAGCTTCGGCTACACGAAGTCCTCGATCCCCGAGTATATCGAGGAGAAGACCGGCGGAGCATACAGCGCCCAGGACGTGACCTGCGTGTCCATCGAGGACCTCAGGAAGCTCAAGATCGACCACATAGTCCAGCAGCTGCTCGCGGTGAGCGGCTTCGGCAAGGTCTGCGTCAACGCCGCGGACTACTGCGACCTCAAGGTCTTCGCAATAGCGCTCTACAGGGCCATGGCCCGCGGCAAGCGCTTCATACTCCGCTCGGCGGCCGGAATAGTCAAGGTCCTCGGCGGGGTGAGCGACGCCCCCCTGCTCAGCGCCGGGAGGCTCATAAGGAAGCCCTCGGGGCGCGGCGGAGCCGTGGTCATCGGAAGCCACATGCAGAAGACCACCAGGCAGCTCGAGGAGCTCCTGAAAGCCGAAGGGACTGTCGAGATACCCTTCGACTCCGACAAGGTTCTCGAAGGAGACGCCGCCCTGGACGCTGAGGTGCGCCGCTGCGTGGGGCTCGAGGAGCAGGCGATAGCCGCAGGGCTCACCCCCGTCTGCTACACGAAGAGGACCCTGCTGAGCCTGCCGGACGACACGAAGGAGAGCGCCCTCCTCAGGAGCGTCAAGATAAGCGACGCGGTGCAGAGGCTCATAGGGGAGCTCAGCATCGCTCCCTCGTTCATAATCGCCAAGGGCGGGATCACCTCAAGCGACATAGGCACCAAGGCCCTGCGCGTGCGCCGCGCGAACGTCATGGGGCAGATCCTTCCCGGCATCCCCGTCTGGGAGACCGGCTCAGAGAGCCGCTTCCCCGGGATCCCCTACGTGATCTTCCCCGGCAACGTCGGAAGCGAGACAGACCTCAGGACCGCCGCCGAGACCCTCATGGAGGCGTCGAGGCCGTAAGGCGGTCTTCCCCAAGCGTCGAGGCCGTAAGGCGATCTCCCGCGGCCGCGAGGCGCCGGACAGCGGCGCGAAAGCTCAAAAACAAAAGCTCCCCTCCTCTCGGAAGGGAGCTTTTAATATGCGGGATAAGTCTTTTGCGGGCGCTCCGCAGAGCTTTCGGCAGCGTGCTTCGCGCCTTGCCGGATCCTGCAGATCCAAGCCGTTTTCTAAAGATCTATCCAGAATCTCTTGACCCAGATGCCCCTCTTGGGCTCGTAGACGGTGTTCTGGAAGACTCCGCCGTTGGCGCGGATGGTGTTCTCGGAGCCCACGTTGCCGTCGACGCAGGTCACGAGTATCTTGTCCAGGCCGAGGGCCTTGCAGTGCGGGAGCACCGCCCTGAGCATCATCTTGGCGTAGCCCTTCCTGCGCTCGGAGGGCCTTATGGAATAACCGATGTTCCCGCCGTAGCTGGCGAGGAACTCGTTGAAGTAATGCCTTACCTGGATGACTCCGACTATCCTGTTGTCAGACTTTCTGACATACAGATACTGAGTCGCGGTGACGTGGCCCTCGCTCACGAACGCGGGGTTGGTCTGCCTGCGGCTGTAATTTATCCACTCGTAGGGGTCCTCGGTCCTCTTGAGGGAGCCGACCCCGTCCATGCTGCTGTTCCAGTCGAGGAACTCCTGGCGGAAAGCCCTGATGTCCTCAGCGTACTCCTCGGTGGGTTCTACCAGCATAAAGTTCTCAGATCTGTCCATGATGACCTCCGTATTATCACAGCGTATAGTCTATCATACTTTGCGCGCTTCGCCATCTATTTTTTGAAGGGACGGCTTCGGGCTCCGCGGCAGCTACAGCGTCTCGGCGGAGAGGCGCTTTTCTATGTTCGAGCTGACGCGCTCCTCGAGGCGCCTCAGCGTCTGTTTGTCCTCCTCGCTGAAACCCTCGAGCCTGACGCGGTCGAGGTCCTGCTCGAGCCCCAGAAGCTCATCCCTCAGCTCTGGAGCGCTGAAGCTGTACATGTCCTGCTTCTCTCTCAGGGAGAGCGCGGTCTCGAATCTGACATAGCCCAAGGCGAGGAGCTTCGCGGCGTGAGGCGCAACGGCGACCCTTGAGATCCCAAGGAAGCCGCTTACGTCGTCGGACGAGCAGGGCCTGCCCGCCTTCATCAGAAGGTAGAGCATGAGCACCTGCTCGGAGCTCAGCCTGAGCCTCTTGCCCAGAGACGAGACATAGCGGTCCATCAGCCTCGAGCTCAGATAGGATTCCTGCAGGGGAGAGCCCTCGAGGCTCTCGCTCATGTAGACCGGAGCGCCGCTCTCGCGGCCGAGCCTGGACGTCCCCGGCATGAGCGGAAGGTTCAGAAAATCCGTGCTGAACGCGAGCATGTAGCCGTAGATGACGGGGAGCCTGTCCGAGTACTCCTGCAGGTCGAAGGTGTCCCTGTAGAACCTGTCGTAGTACTTGATGACGCTGGTCTTCATGCGGACCGTCGCGCCCAGGTCAAGGCTCTGGGATACGAGCGAGCCGCGGTTCATCACGTAGTAATAGACCGGAGCCTTCGTCACGGCGACGCTCTTCACGTGCAGGAGATACTCGAGGTTGAATATCATGTCCTCGCTGAAGCTGATGTTCTCGTCCATGCGGACGCCGTGCTCCTCGATGATGCTCCTGCGGTAGAGCTTGTTCCACAGCGCGCCGTAGTAGAGGTCCGCGGGGCTCCTGAGCATCTCGTCGGCGTATTCGCGGCGGCTGAGCAGGCCGCCCTTCTCTATCGAGCCCTTGCGCGAGACGCTCTCGTCGACGACCCTGTAGAAGTCGGCGATGACCATGTCCGCCCCCGTGCTCTCGGCCTCTCTCAGCAGAAGCTTGCATGAGTCCATGGGCAGGCGGTCGTCCGCGTCCGCGAACTGCACGTACTCTCCCCTCGCCTCGGCGAGGCCGCGGTTTCTGGCGGAGGAGACCCCTCCGTTCGGCTTGTGGATGACCCTGACCCTGCGGTCAGCGGCAGCGAGGCTGTCGAGCAGGGCGGGCGAGCCGTCGCGGCTCCCGTCGTCCACGAGTATGAGCTCGAGATCCTCCATGTCCTGCGCGAGAACGCTCTCAGCGCAGCGCTGTATGTTCTTTTCGGCGTTGTAGACCGGTATGATGACGCTTATCTTCATGGTGTTAGTGTTGTTTCGGGCGAAACCTTTTTAGAGATATCTCACGGCCAGAAGGACCGCGGCGATGATCACGAGCACTGCGGCGACCCACATTCCGGAGCCTCCAGAGGAGCCGCTCCCCGCGCTTCCGGAGCCGCCGGCGCTTCCCGAGCCGTAGCCCGCGGCCGCATTTTTGCGCTTCCTGAGGCGCTCCATCTCCTTCTCGGCCTTCGCGAGGCGCGCGAGCGGATCGCGGCCCTTGAGCAGGGCGCTGTGGAAGAGCTTGAGATCCATGAGGTCCTCCTTCTCGCACTCGTCGAAATCGGGCTCGTGGGCGATCTTGTTCCTCACCCAGCGCAGATGCTTGAGCTCCTTGTATGAGGAATCCCAGCCGGGGATGAGGCTCCGCTTGTAATCGGGGACCTCCTCCATGGCCTTGATGTATTCGCTCACGCCGGCGCGGGCGCCGAACATGTCGCCGCATATTGCCTCGACCGCCTTGAACTCGTCGAGATAATCGGTATCAAGCTTTCGCATGCTGCCTCCTTTTCGGTGGTCTGTACAGGGCTGAAGGCTATTTCCCGGCCTCATGAAGTACGCGGCATATCGCGTCCTCGCCGCCGAAGCGATCGGCATCCGCAAAAGCTTCTGAAGAACCGATGACGACGGGAATACAGTCTCTATAGACCTCCGGGTGCGCAAGCGCCTTCACAGTTACCTCCGCGCCGATCCCGGCGGGATCGCCCATGGTGATCGCTAAAACCGGTCTCATATTGCCATCCTTCCCTTATCTTCCGTTCCAAAAGAAATACCATGCAAAGCAAAAGCCTTTGATCAGAACGCCTTAAGCGTTGATATCAAAGGCTTATTCGGTGGTGGTCTGTATAGGACTCGAACCTATGACATCTTGGTTGTGACCCAAGCGCTCTCCCAGCTGAGCTAACAGACCATACTCCAGCATTATATCACGCTTTTTTTAAAAAACAAGGGGGAAGCCCCAAGAGGCTTCCCCCGCGGCAGCTTTTGAGCTATACAGAGCTGACCTGCTCTGCCTTCAGCTCCTCGTCGGAGATCATTCCGTCCCGCTTGAAGGCGAGCTCCATGGCCTCCATCTCGACCGTCAGGTCGAGCTTGTCGTTCTCGAACAGGCTCTCGTACTGCTTCTTCAGCGCCTTCATGATGTCGGAGAAGTAGTTGAGGATCTTGTTTCTGGTCTCGGTCATCTCGATGCCGCTGTCCTCGACGGTGCGGTATTTCTTGATGATGACGTTGAGCGTGGGAACGTAGTAGTTGAGGAACTGCTTGCTGCGCCTGATCTCCTCAGGCTGGTTCTTGAGGACGCCGACGATCTTCTCGGAAGCGTCGAGGGCGTCCGCGGCAGCGAGCCTGACCTCGGGATCCTTGATCCTGATGGCGAGATTGCGCCCCTCGAGTATGTTCTGCTGCGCCTCGCGGATGCGCTTGACATCCTCGTTGGTGAGCCTGGAGGACGATGCCTCGGTCCTCCTGCCGTCGTCGACGCGCGAGGTGGTATCGACGACGCGCCTCACCGGCTCATCGTCGTCCTTGTGCGTCGCCTTGCCCGTCGGGACGTATTCAGTCCTCTCGACGGTACCGCGGCTTCCCCGGATGCCCGCGAAGATCACGCTGAGCAGAAGCCCGAAGAAGAGCGGGAGCCCCATCAGAGTTCCGAACACTACGAAACCCCCGATAAGGGGAAACCCGAAATCGAGCATCGACAGCAGTATGAGCATCCATATAACGGTTCCAAACCCTGATCTGCGTCTTCTCATCTTTAACCCTTGATATCAAGCAGCTTGTTCTTGAGCTCGACCTCGATGCGCCCGAGCTCGGCTTCCGCCTCCGCCCTTCTGTTCCTGGCCTCTTCCTGGATCTTCATGACCTCGTCGAAGGTCTCGATGAGCTTCTGGTTGGTCTCCTTGACGGTCTCGATGTCGACTACGCTGCGCTCGCTCTCCTGAGCGATCTCGATGCTGCCGGTCTTGAGGGTCTCGGCGTTCTTCTTGAGAAGCTCGTTGGTGAGCTCGTTGACGGCGTGCTGCGCGTCGGCAGCCTGCTTGGAGTGAGCCATTCCCAGGGCGAGGACCATCTGGTTCTTCCAGAGGGGGATGGTGTTGTTGATGGTGGACTGTATCCTCTCGACCATCAGGACGTCGTTGTTCTGGATCATCCTGATCTGCGGAGCCATCTGGATGCTGATGGTCCTGGTGAGCTCCAGGTCGAAGAGCTTCTTCTCGAATCGGTCGCAGAGGGCGGCGAAGTCGTTCGCGGCCTGGGCGTCCTCGGGAAGCCCGGACTGCTCGGCCTTGGCCTTGAGCTCCTGCAGCTTTCCTGAGCGCTCCTCCTCGAGCTTGGCCTTACCGGCCATGATGTACATGGAGAGCTCCTTGAAGTAGCCGAGGTTGGCCTCGTAGAGCTTGTCGAGCATCACGACGTCCTTGCTGAGGGTGTTCTGATGCTTCTCGAGCGACTCGACGATCTTGTCGATGTTGGTGTCGGCGCTGGCGTACTCGGCCTTGATCTTCTCGATGCTTACGGGCACCTTCTTGAAGAGGCCGAAGAGTCCCTTCTTCTGGGGCTCGAGCGAGAAGCCCTTGAGCTCGGTGACGAGGTCGGTGATCATTCCGCTGACCTCTCCGAGATCCTTGGTCTTGACGCCCTCGAGGGCGCTGTCGGAGAAGTCCGCGATCTTCTTCTGGCAGCTCGCGCCGTACTGCATGATCACGTTGGTGTCGGTGATGTCGATCTTCTCCTTGAACTCGTCGACGGCTCTCTGCTCTGCCTCGGTGAGCTGGATGTTCTTGAGATAGTTGGCCTCCTCGGGAGGAAGCTTGTCGAGATCCTTGATCTCGATGGTCTGAAGCTCGTGCATGGCGCTCTCGACGGTGTTGTCGAGATCGGCGATGGCGGCCTGGGCGGCGCCGGCGGCGGCTTCGAGCTCGGTAGCGGCTTCAGCTCCGTCGAGCTTGAGTTCGGGGACTTCGTTGTTCATATCGTTACCTCTTTCATTTATCTCTCGAGGCGGCGGAGCGGGATGCCCCGCCGCGTGATCTCATGAAGCTATGCTGAGGCCGGAGCGCCGGCCTTCAGCTCCGCGCCTCTACTCCTTCTTTGCGAAGGGCTCTCCGCAGTTCGGGCAGAAGTTGGGAACGGGCTTGCCCTCCTCGGGAGTCCATCCGCACTTGGCGCAGGACGGCCTCACGGGCTTGGGAGCGCCGCAGGTCGGGCAGAAGTTGCCGTCGCAGGTCTCTCCGCATACCGGGCAGGTCCAGGTCGGCTTGGCAGGGGCGACCGGAGCCTCGGGGGCCGGAGCGGGAGCCTCGGGCTGCTTGGCGCCCATATTGTAGAGGTCCTGAGCGCTGACTCCGCCCATGTTTCCTGCCATGCCCACGCCTACGAAGGCCTGGGCGGCGCCGCCGGCGTTCTTGGCGGCGTCCTTCATCGCCTGGCCCTGGGAGCCTACGATGTAGGAGGCGGCGGTGGTGGGATCCTTGAAGGCCGCGTTCCTCTGCATCTCCTTGATCATAGCCTCGTCCTCGGACCTGGCCTTGAGGGAAGAGATGCCGAAGGATACGATCTCGATGCCCCTCAGGTCTCTCCACTTGGAGGAGAGCACCTCATTGAGGGCGTCGGCAAGCTCAAAGGTGTGAGCCGGGATGGAGCTGTAGCGTATGCCCTGCTCTGAGAGCTTGGCGAAGTCCGGCTGCAGCGCGGTGAGGAGTTCGGTCCTCATCTGGCCGTCGAGTTCGTCCTTGGAATAGTAACTGCTCATGTTGCCGCATACGTTGGCGTAGAACAGGAGCGGATTGGTGATCTTGTAGCTGTATTCTCCGAAGCAGGAGAGGGAGATGTCGATGTCGAGGCCGGCGCGCTCGTCCACTACCCTGAAGGGTACCGGGTTCGGGGTGCCGTACTTGTTGCCCTTGATCTCCTTGGTGTTGAAGTAGTAGACCCTCTGATCCTGCGGGGCGACGCCTCCGTAGGTGAAGCGCTTGACCATGTTGTCGAAGACGTCGCGGGCTCTGTCGCTGAGAATGCCGCCGTCGAACATGGAGGGCTCGGTGGAGATGTCGTAGGTGTACCTTCCGGGCTCGGCACAGTAGTCCACGACCTTGCCCTGCTGGGTGATCAGCACGCACTGGCCGTCAGCTACGACTATGCCGGAACCGTTGGTGATGATGTTGTCGTTGGGCGCGGAGGCTATTCCATTGCGCTTCTTGCGTCCCTTGACGGCGAGTATGTCGTCAGGCATGGAGTCGCAGATGAAATACTCCTTCCACTGATCGCTGAGCACGCTGGTGACGCCGCTGAGCGCTGCTGTAATGAGTCCCATAGTCTTTCTCCTTTCGGAAATACTGTTCTAATCAATTAATAATATACTAAAAGGCCTTGATATACAATACTTTCAGCCTATTTTGAACTGTCCGCGTGGCTTCGGGGGATCAGAAGTGCCTTCCGCCTCCGGAGTAGCTCCTGCCACCGCCGTGGGAGCTGTGGCCGCTGCTGTAGCTCGAGCGGCCGCTGTGGCCGCCGCCTCCGCCAGTGTTCTTCGGGATCTTGGTGCGGGAGGTGCTCCTGTAGAGGAAGCGGTCGTTCCTGTAGTCCAGCGCGAGGTCAGAGCTCACATAGCGCCCCGCGTCGGTCGCGAGGTTTATGTTCTTCATCTTGGACTTCATTCCGAAGACCCTGCCGATGGCGGCTATGATGCCGCTGAAGATGCCGGCGCCGGTCGTTCCCGCGGCTATCTCCTTTCTATGGTCGGGCTTTGGCAGCTCGCCGTTCTGGTACATGTAGCTGACCGAGTCGACGTAGGTGAGCATCGCGTCCTTGTAATTGCCCGCCTTCATGTCGTCGAAGATCATGTCGTCGATCTTGTTGATCGTGTCGTAGTCGTAGTAGTGCTCTATCTCGCCCGTCGCCTGGGTAGTCCACTGCCTGTCATCCGGATCCATGCAGATGAAGAGAACGGAGCCGGTGTAGTCGTCGCCGAAGCCGTAGCCGCAGTAGCGGTGGAAGGCTATGGCGTAGTCGCGGGCGCTCATGCCGTGGGTGCTCGTGTCGGTGAAGATGACGAGGTCGCGGCCGGTCTCCTGCGTGAGCTGCTGCAGGTGCTGCAGTATCTCCTTCTCCTCCGCAGGGGTGAACATGTCGGCGTCGTCCACGAGGCGCGGCGCGGAGTAGTCGTGGAATTCAGTGAAGGACTTGGTGCTGGAGGGCCACCAGGAGGGCCTGCCTCCCACAGGGTTCTCGCTGTAGCCCTGGCTCGCTGAACTGCTGCCCTGGCTCGGGGTATAGTCCGCCAGGGCGGGGAGCCTGTCCGCCGCCTCAGCCGCGGCCTTCACGTAGGCCTTCATGGCCTCGTAGTAGTCGCCGCCTGCGAAGCTGTCGTATATCTTACGGGAAGCCGCCTCCATGGCGCTGCTGTCCTGCATGAGCTCGAGCAGATCCTCTCCGCGCTCTCCGTAGCCGTCTATGTATATCTCGTCGCTGTCCGTGAGCACGAGCAGCGCGACGCCGTCGGAGTCGCTGCCGTAGCCGAGCTGGTTGCCGTAGTATATGCGCTCCATCGCGGCGAAGGGATCCTCATCACCGGTATCCGAAGCGATGAAGACCGGAAGGTCGACTCCGTACTTCTCGATGAAGTCGTAGACCAGGTCGTCTATCCTGTCGGCCTCTTCCTGCGTGACTACGCCCTCAAAGTCGTTGAAGTGGTAGATGTCCGTGCGGAACTCGCCCTCGGCATGGGCCGCGCGCAGAGACGCGAGCGGCAGGCCGAACGCCAGAAGGAGGCAGAGCAGCAGAGCTGAAAGTTTTTTCATCACAGCGTCACCCCCTTATCAGAACAGGAAAGACAGAAAGCCAAGGGCCGCGATCGCTCCGGCGACGCAGAGGAAGGTCGTGAGCCCGTAGTGCCACATACGCTCGCGGCTCGTCGGAAGCTCGCCCACTATCTTGCCGGTCTGGCCGTTGATCGCGAAGCGGTACTTCTTGCCGTTAAAGCTGCAGTTGAGCAGGTACACTGGAAGCATCACGTAGCGCACCGTCACGTTGCGGGTCCTGAGATCCGACGCGCGGACGTTCACGCCGCTGTAGGCGCCTGAGGTGCTCCTGAAGCGGCCTCTGGCGGTGTTCAGCATGCGGTTTTCGGCGCGCTTCCTCTCGTCCTCGGGCGAGATGTCGTAGCGGTCAGCCACGAAGCCCGAGAGGTAGCTCATATCGAAGGGCCTGAGATCCTTGAGATCGTAGGGCTCCACGGAGTCCATGAGGTCGTTGTCCATCTTGCTGCTCGCGTCCACGGGGACGTCCGAGAAGCGCATGCTGCCGCTCCTCTCGAGCAGGAAGTGGTCCGTGTCGGTGACCTGATAGTCTCCGGAGCGGTAGCTCTGCGAGCGCACCGCGTCCATGGTCATGAAGCCCTCGACGTCCGCGTTGTAGAGCCAGAACGGGACGTACATGCCCTGGACCTTGCTCAGCATGCTCTCTGCGAAGAAACTCTTCGGGAGCAGCTTCTTGTCCTTCTGGAAGTCCCGAATGCGCTCCTGCAGGCCCTTATTGTTGAAGCGGAACGGGAGGATCGCGTCGGGCTTGAGGCCAGCCGCGACACGCTCTGTCATGACGACGTTGTTGTTGCAGTAAGGGCACTGAGTCGCGACGGTGTTCTCGTCGGTCTCGATGACGGCGCCGCAGGACACGCAGTTGTAGACGACCGTGTTCTCGAGCCGGTCGTAGCCGCTGCTGTCGGGATAATACCCTCCCCAGTCCAGCTTTTCGCTGTCGCCCTGCTCGTCGGCCAGCTCGAGAGCCTCGAGCGCACCGATCTCGAACTCGCTTCCGCAGTTCTCGCACTTGAGCACCTGCAGATCCGCGTTGAAGGGCAGCGGCGCCCCGCAGTTGGGGCATTTGTATTCTCGAAGTGCCATATGGCCTCCTTGATATATGATCAACTGTTGAAGTATTCAGACTGACTTCGGGGCGCTCTAGGCGAGATCCGGGAAGCCCAGCTGCCTCAGAGCCTCGAACACCACTATCGCGACGGAGTTCGAGAGATTGAAGGATCTCAGCCTCGTGCCCTCGCTCATCGGGATGCGGACGGCCTTCTCGATGTTCGCCTCGATGAAGGGCCTCGGGAGGCCTTCGGTCTCTTTGCCGAAGAGGATGAAGTCCCCGTCCCGGTACTCGGGCTCCGTGTAGAGCATCTTTCCCTTGGTCGTCGAGAGCCACATCCTGCGGTCCCCGTACTTTTCGAGGAACTCCGCGAAGCTCTCGTGGATCTCGAGCTTGAGGTGCGGCCAGTAGTCCAGCCCGGCGCGCTTCAGCTGGCGGTCGTCTATCGAGAAGCCCAGGGGCTTCACGAGGTGCAGGACGCAGCCCGTCGCCGCGCAGGTCCTGGAGATGTTCCCCGTGTTCGGCGGGATCTCCGGTTCAACTAAAACTACATGAAGCGCCATATCTCTCCTCTTTACCGATAATCATTTTAGCACATTGTGAGTGAGTTTTGGGGAGGATATGTGACGATAAGAAAAAGACGGGGGTGGAATGCTTCGATAATTGGAATCATCGGGACCGTGCTGTCTCTGACAGCTCTGATCCTGAGGAAACATCGCAGGAAATAAAAGTGGCCGTCGTTTGAAAAACGGCGGCCTGACTCTGCAAAGAAGATAATAGTTGCCTGCACTAAATAATATTTCCAAATATTTCTTGACAGATATTCCCATTTGCGCTATATTGTAACCAGATCATCTGAGGCGGACAGAACAGGCAGATCCGTATCGGCGCCGAAGATGAGCTAAGGCCCTCTCAATTCACACTATGCTATCCGGGAAGAGGAAGGCGATGAGCCTTCCTCTTCCCGTTGATCAAGCGGTATTCTTTTTGTCCGGTCCTATATGCTCTGCCCGCCTGTCATTCCCGGAAGGGTCTGCGTAGTCTGCTCATCCCTGGGAGTTGAGCCTTTAGGCGTTCCATTCTGGGGAGCCATGCCTCCGGGCATTCCCTGCCCTCTCTGAGGCCTCATGCCCTTCATGGTCATCCTTCCGTCCTGCGGGGCTCCGGGTACAGCGCCGTCTGCCGGAAGCTCGGGTGCAGTACCGTCCTGCGGGGCGCCGGGCGCAGCTTCGTTAGAGCTTTCACCGCCCTTCATCCATCCGTGTCCGCCCATTCCGTTCATACCGCCGCGGCCGCCCATTCCGGAGTCCATCGTGGTCCCGTAGGGGTTGACGAGGCATCCGTCGGCGACGTAGCAGCTGCCCTCGTAGTCCATGCCGCCCTCTCCGCCGTTCATCGCGGACTTCGCGATAGTGGTCAGGCCTCCGGTGATGTTGATGTTCCCGTTGGAGTCGAGGCCGTCCGCGCCTGAGCTCACGGTCACATCGCCGCCCATGATGTTGATCGAGAAGCTGTAGCCCGTGAGATCGCTGTTGGCGGCGTTGATGCCGTCGTCAGAAGCGTTCACGGTGATGTCGCCGCTGATGATGTTGACGACCGCGCCCTCGAGGCCCTCGGCAGACTTCTTTACGTTGATCTCAGGGCCTTCCGCGCCCTCGACGCCTATGGTGAGGATGTAGTCGGCCTTGATCCCGTCGTCGCCGGCGGACACGTTGATCGTCCCGCTCTTGATCGTGAGATCGGTCCCGGAGTTCATTCCGTCCTCCGCGGCGCTCACGTTGATGGTCAGATCCCCGTCGACTATGAAGCTCGCCTCGCTGTATCCGTCAGCTATGTCATCCTCATCGAGGCCGCTGACCTTGATTCCGTGTTTGCAGCTTCCGTTCACGTTGAGGGTGCCGCTGCCCGTGAGCACGACGCTCGAGCCGGCCTTCGCCTTGAGCGCGGCGCCGTCGAAGTCGTCGCTCTCCTCGTTCGCGATGTCCTCGGCGTCTGTGAGGCTAACCGTGCCCTCGACGACGATCTTGACCTCGCTTCCCTTGTTC
>JAEENW010000028.1 GCA_016283945.1 Bacillota bacterium | reverse complement strand
GGAGACGAGGTAATCCTCGCCCGCCCCTGCGGCTATGTTCTCCCGGATGAGATCGAACTCGGCCTCTATGTCGAGATCCACGCCCAGGCCCGAGGCTATCTCCCTGTAGCGGCTCTCGATGAGCCCGAGTATGCTCTCGTGGTCGACGCCGTACTTGATGTGCGCGTAGCACAGGTACAGCAGGTCGGTGATCTTGTTGTCCTTCTTGAAGCGCTTTCCCGGGGCGCTGACGACGACCGCCGCCCTCGCCGGATCCCTGAGCACTATGTCCTTTACCTTTTCGAACTGCGAGGAGTCCGCGAGCGAGCTCCCGCCGAATTTCAGAACTTTTAGCATACTCTACCTCCCCGCAAGGGACGCCGCGAAGGGCCTGTCTCCTGCCTCAAGCGCGGCCGAGACTGCCGCGTGCATCGCGCTCACGCTCACCGGGCCCGTGATCACGGCGTCCCCCGTCCGGCTCTCCGCCTCGAAGGGGAGCTTCGAAAAGCCCCTGGCGTAATATCTGTGCAGCACCCCGTCCGTGTCGTTCTCGATGACGTTCTGACAGCTTATGGCGTCGAAGGCGCTGCGCCCGCGCGAGATGTCCAGTATGTCCAGAGCGACGCTGCTGCCGGTCGGCCCCATGCCGGCTCCGGGCCCGGAGAAGCTCATGCGGCCGGCGCGCTCCGCCTCGAGCGAGATGAGGTTCATAGCGCCGGGGAGCGACTGCTCGGCGCTTCCCGCCCCGAAGAGCATGGGCTCCGCGTATACCGCGGCGCCGCTGTCCGTCCTGTCCGCGCGGCCTATGAGCCTGCACACCAGGCCGAGCTCCCGGAAATTGGCGACGTCCGCCGCCGTGATGTGCCTGATGCCGAGGACCGGCACGGTCTCCGGATCGAGGAACACGTCGAAGGCGAGATCGGCGGAGATCGAGATCTTGGCCCTGACGTCTATCCCGTCTATGTCAGCCGAGGGGTCGGCCTCGGCGAAGCCAAGCCTCTGCGCCTCAGCGAGAGCGTCCGCGAAGTCGCCTCCGCCGCCCTGCATGGCGTTTAGTATGAAGTTGGTCGTTCCGTTCATGACGCCGCCGAGCCCCGTGATCCTGTCCGCTCCCGCGGTCCTGACGAGGTTCACGAGCCAGGGGATGCCGCCGCCGACTGCGGCCGAGAAGGCGATGCTGAGCCCCCTTTCCCTCGCGAGGGAGACGAGCTCCCTGAGGTATCTGGCGATCATCTGCTTGTTGGAGCTGACGACGCTCTTCCCGGCCTCCAGAGATGCCCTCAGGAAGCCGTGAGCGGGCTCGTAGCCGCCTATGCACTCCGCGACGACGGAGATATCG
Organism: Bacillota bacterium; assembly: GCA_016283945.1. GTDB lineage: Bacteria > Bacillota > Clostridia > Peptostreptococcales > Anaerovoracaceae > RGIG2707. Next base: position 16,141 of record JAEENW010000028.1, on the reverse strand, counting down.
GGATCGCCCAGAACGTCGCTCATATCGAGCGTGAGGCGCTCTCCGAGCTCCGGGCGGGGCCTGCGCGCGAGTATCCTGGAGACCTCGACGCCGCTCCCCTTGAGGACGGCGTCCGCGCCCTTTCCGACGGTTCCGTATCCCAGTAAGGCTGCTTTCATATCGTTCCTTTCCTGCCGCGCGGGCCGCTTCTGTTCCCTCCCCGGGGCTGAAACTGCCGCGCGACTGTACTCATTCCAAAGACATTTGTCTACAATATACGCACAATATTAGCAAAAACGAGAGCCGAAATCAATACGATCCCGGCTCGTTAATATAGAAGTTAGACCTTGCTTCTATTAGATATCGATATATTGCGGCCTACAGGCGGGGCCAGCTATCGCTTTTGCAAATGGAGAAACGGCCGGAGAAGCCCGTCACCGCGGAAGCGGCGCGGATCGCGCCGGTCCGCCGGAGCGCGTGCCTCAGTCCTCCTTATCCTCGTCGTCGAAATAGTTATCCTCGAGGAACTCGTCCTCGACGCGCCTGGCCGTCTCGTCCATCGCGCTGTCCAGCCCCGTCAGCGCCGCGAAGGGCGCGAACTGAGCCGCCCTGTCCTGCAGCGACATGTGGGGCCGCTTCGGGGACACGTGGTGCGGCATGTCTATTATGTCTCTGTATTTGTCCTTCATGCGCCGGTCCTTTCAGTACGCTTCAATGTCAGTCCCGCGCGCCGTGCCCGGCTTCGCGGCTGGCCGCGGGAGCAGTCCGCCTCACTTGCGGTGCCCTCCGATCTGGGAGTTCCGGTCGCGCGCCGTGGCGCCCTCTAGCATGTTCGCGCCCTTGAGTATCGCGTTCTTCCCGTAGCGGCCGCGTATCTCCAGCAGGGCCTTCTGCAGGCGCTTCTCGTCTTCGAGCCCGGCCTTCTTCTCCTCGAGCTGCTTCTCGCGCGCGGAGTAGTCGGTGAAGAGATCGAGCTGCTCGCCCTCCTCCGCGGCCTTCCGCTCCTCGGCGCCCTCCGGCTGCACGCGGTTGGCGACCACGTACATGCGCCTTACCGCGAGCAGCGGGTCGGTGATGCGGTCGAAGAGCTCCATGACCGCGTCGCAGATGACGCTTCCCGAGTTCGTCCTGAAGGGCAGATTGACGCTGCCGTGAGCCCCCTTGGGCACGTTTCTCCCGTACCAGTCGCGCTCCACGGGCCCCTTGTAGAGCTTTCGCGTGAGCGGGTCCTCCAGATTGCTGCGGTCGTAGCCTATGCTCAGGACCATCTGATCCGTGTCCACGCCCTTGGCCACGAGGTCGAGCGCGAGCATGTCGGCCATCTCCCAGACCACGAGCCTCGCGTCCTTGTTCGGGTAAGGCACGTGCAGCACCTGTCCCGAGCTCAGGCTGCTGCTCTGGGGGCGGTAGGACTTGATCTCCTTTATGGTGCAGGGCTCCCAGCCCCAGGCGTGGTCTACGAGCAGCTCCGCGTTCACCCCGAAGAGCCTGTAGAGCAGGTCCTCGTTGTGCAGCTGCTCCGGTCCGCCTACCGAGCAGAGGGCGATGTCCCCCATGGTCCTGATCCCGTGCTTCGCTAGCCTCCCCGCGATGCCGCGCCCCACGCGCCAGAAGTCCGTGAGCGGCTCGTGGTCCCAGAGCTTCTCCCGGTAGGAGCGCTCGTCGAGCTCCGCGAGCCTCACGCCGTTCCTGTCGGGCGGGATGTGCTTTGCCTCTATGTCCATGGCGATCTTCGCGAGGTACATGTTCGTGCCTATGCCCGCGGTCGCCGTGATCCCGGTGTTCTCGAGGACCTCGAGTATCATCTTCATCGCGAGCTCGCGCGGCGTGAGCCCGTAGGTGTTCAGGTAATCCGTCACGTCCATGAAGACCTCGTCGATCGAGTAGATGTGCAGGTCCTCCGCCGAGACGTATTTGAGGTAGACGCTGACGACCCTCGTGCTGTACTCCATGTAGAGGCCCATGCGCGGGACCGCCGTGATGTAGTCCAGAGCGAGCTTCGGGTCAGCCTTCAGCTCCAGATCGCAGAAGGACGAGCCCTCGAGCTTCTTGCCCGGGGCGAGGGACCTGCGCTTCGCGTTGATCTCCTTGACCGCCTCCACGACCTCGAAGAGCCTCGCCCTTCCGGAGATCCCGTAGGACTTCAGCGACGGCGAGACCGCGAGGCAGATGGTCTTTTCTGTGCGCGACTTATCCGCCACGACGAGGTTCGTGGTCAGGGGATCGAGCCCCCTCTCCACGCACTCGACCGAGGCGTAGAAGGATTTCAGGTCTATCGCTATGTAGGTGCGGTCCTTCTTTCTTTCCATTGGTACCTGAGCGGATCTTCGCCCTGCTCCGTCAGCCGCGGACATATGCTTCCGATTCTATTGTAAACGCAGGAGGGGGATTTTGCAGTACAAAAAAGAGCCCGGACGGCAGCCCGGACTCACTTCCTCAGCCTCTCCATCACCTTCATCATCGGCCTGTACAGGAGCCCCGTGATCACCGCGTTGGAGACCCCGTGGATGACGTCGTAGCTGAGCCCGGTGATCCAGAACGCGAGGGCCGCCTTCGGCCCGACGACGAAGAGCGTCAGCAGGCAGCAGAGCCCTCCGAAGGCGAAGCCGTGGATCGCCGCGAATGCCGCCCAGAAGATCGGCGAGCGCTCGCTCCTGAACGGGAGCGCGGTCAGGACCTGCAGCGGCCAGATGTATAGGTAGGTCATGCTCCACATCCCGAAGCCGTACATGGAGATCTCTATGAGCGCGAAGGCGAGCGCGGGATAGAGAGCGCGCCTTCCGTAGCAGCAGGTGCAGAGTATCAAAAGGAAGGTCACAGGGTGCACGTTGGGTATCACCTGGACCGCTTCCTTGCCCACGACCATGAGAGCGCAAAAGAGAGCCAGCTGCGCCAGCTCTCCCGCGTTCATCTTCTTTTTCGCGTCAGTATCCTTCATTCAGAGTAAGGACGAAGACGTCTCCGTCCGCGACGGGCTGCGAGTCTGCGCCGTACTGCGCGAACTCGCCGTTCACGCTGATGCCCCACCACTGCTGCTTTGAGTCGTCGGCGGTCTCGCCGTCGATGGTCTGTATCCAGAGCCCGTACTGGGTCTCCGGGCCGGAGGCGAGGCCGTTCTCCTCGAGGAGCTGCCTGAGGTACTCGGCGTCGGTCCTCAGTTCAAAGGTCTTATCTTCCCCCTCGAGGTGGTCGACCTGGAGGGTGACCGCCTTGGCGCCCTTCTGGGTCTGAGGCGCGAGCCAGGCGGCCAGCGCGATCATGACCAGGGCCATTACAAGGGCTATGATCACTATCTTTCCGGTTCTGTTCATAGTTCTTTTATCCTCATATAGCTTCGGCGGGACGTAAGCCGCCCCGCTGCCGCTTCTACTTCAGCCTCTTCAGCACCTCGCAGAGCAGGGCATAGGTCCTGCCTACGGAGGCTACGTTCACCCTCTCCTCGGGGGAGTGGGCGCCTGTGGCGATCGGGCCCATGGCGACGGCGTCGGTTCCGGGGATCTTGTCGATGAAGATGCCGCTCTCGAGCCCGCCGTGGGTCGCCTTTATGACGGCCTCCTTGCCGGTCTGCTCCTTGTAGACCTCGGCGACGAGATCCCTGAGCGGAGACTCCTTGACGTACGGCCAGGCCGCGAACTCGCCGGAGATCTCGACGCTTCCGCCCGCGTTCAGGACGGCGGACCTGATGATCTGCTCGACGAACTTCTTCTCGCTGTTGACGGAGGACCTGATGGAGATCGAGAAGCGCAGGCCCTGATCCTCCATCTCGAGTATGCCCATGTTGAGCGAGGTCTCGGTGAGGCCCTCGATGTCGGCGCTCATGCGCTGGACGCCCTGCGGGATCGCGAGCAGCATGCGGATGACCTTCTCGGTGTCCTTCGCGCTCATGCCCCTGATGCCCTCGGTCTCCTTCAGCTTCTCGTATCTGGCGTAGACTCCGGGGTCGGAGGTCTGGAAGACGTTCTTGTAGACCTCGTCGGTCTCCTTTACGACGTTCGAGAGGGTCCTGACCCTGCTCTCGGGGATGACGACCACAGCGTCGCACTTGTCGGTGATGGCGTTGATGACTGCTCCGCCGGCGATGTCGAAGAGCCTCATCTCGGGGATCCTCTGCTTGATCGCGCACAGGAGCCTTCCCATGAGCTGGTTGGCGTTGCCGCGGCCGAGGTGGATCATGCCGCCGGAGTGTCCTCCGATGAGCCCCGCGATCTGGAGGTGGCAGGCCGCCTCGCCCTCCTTGATCCTCGTCATACGCGCGGGGACGCGGCCGTCGACGGTCTCGCCGCCGGCGCAGGAGATGATGTAGACTCCCTCGGGACCGCAGTCGAGGTTGATGTACTTTCTGCCCTTGAGGCAGGAGAGGTCGATGGCCTTGGCTCCGTCCATTCCGATCTCCTCGTCGGTGGTGAATACGCACTCGAGCGGGGGATGCGGCAGGTCGCTGGCGAGCAGCGCGAGCGCCATGGCGCAGCCTATGCAGTTGTCGGCTCCGAGCGAGGTCCCGTCGGCCCAGATCCACTCGCCGTCGGTGACGATGTCGACCGGCTCGGTCTTGAGGTCCTTGGGGCAGTCCGCGGCCTTGACGCAGACCATGTCCATGTGGCCCTGAAGGATGACCGGGGCGCTGTTCTCATAGCCCTCGCTGCCGTCCTTGAAGATGATGACGTTCAGCGCCTTGTCCTGTATATAGCGCAGGCCGTGCCCGCGCGCGAAGGCGCAGAGCAGCTCGCTGATCTGAGCGTTGTTGCGGCTCCCGTGCGGAACGGAGCTGAGATACTCGAAGGACTCGAACACTTCCTTCGGCTTAAGTCCGGATAATACTCCCATTGTTTCCTCCTGTCCTTTCGGACGGTATATACTTCGGCCTCGCGGCCTGTTTCTGAACTACTTCGCGGAGCCCGTCCGGGGCTTCGGCTACTGCTTCCTCACCCTGCGGCGGCGTCCCTGTCCCTCGGCGGCATCGTGAGGCCTGTCCTCGCGGGCGACCGCGGAGCGCACCTGGATGGGCTTTCTGGGCTCCTCTGAGCGCTTGGCGGGCTCTTTCTTCGCGGCGGGAGCTTCGACCTCCCCGGCTCCGGCTGCGCCGCCGGCGGCCTCTTCCGCGGGCTTCCCGTCCACGGCCTCAGCCTGCTCGAGCTCGTAGTCCTCGTAGGCGCCGTGATATTCCTCGTGCAGGAACTCCTCCTCGTCCTCGACGGGGACGTCCCACATGTCGGGCTCGTTCTCGTTGTAGAGGGTGTCGTCCCAGGTCTCGGGATCGTACTCGGGATGTATGGCCTCCTCGATCTCGGCGGCGCGCCTGAGCTCCTCTTCCTCCTCCTCGGTGGGCGGGAGCCCCGCGTCTATCCTGGCGGCGCGCTTCTCGGCCTCAGCCTTTCTGGCGGCGCGGTCATTCTTCATGTCGAAGTAGTACAGTATGAAGCAGGTGACGCTGGAGGTCAGCTGGCTCGGCATGTCGATGAGGTCCATCCCCTGCCTGACCGCCCAGGCGGCGGTCCCCAGCTCGAGCGCGATCAGCAGCGCGTAGAAGAAATAGGCGTCTCCGCATATCCTCTTGCTGACGACCGCGGCCAGGTAAGCGCACACCGGGCTTATCAGCACCGCGTTCACTATGGAGCGCATGGTATCGCCCGTGATCACCTGCCCGATGATGAGGTTGATCGAATAGGACAGCGCGACGAAGGCGATAGCCCCGAGGAACGCCGCCACTATAGAGTTAAGTATCTTACGAATCATATCCTGCTCCGTTCATGCCGCTGAGGGCTTATTCTCAAAACTAATCAATAATACACCATTTCGCCGCCCTTTTCCAGATTTGGCCGCTCTTTTGATAGCGCCGGAGCGGCCCGGGATGTTATTATTGTGAAAACGGCGCTGAATGAGGGGAGCGGAATGGCTTACGGTAGCGGGAGAAAAAACGAGATATCGAGGATGAGCGTGCTGCTCTGCCTGCTCGTGGTCTTCATCCACGTGAGCTCCGACCCCGTGAGCCGCGCGGACCGGGAGAGCTGGCAGTTCCTCGCGGCTTTCCTGCCCTGGAGGCTCGCGGCCTTCGCGACTCAGGGCTTCATATTCCTCTCCGCCCTCAGGCTCTCGCTCTCGAACAGCAAACGCAGCTTTCTCAGCTACCTCGGGAGACGGCTCAGGCGCGTCCTCATCCCCTACGTCATCTGGAACGTCATCTACTACATATACTTCATGAGGCGCGGCTACTTCGGCTTCGAGCCGGAGCGCTTCGGGGGCTATCTCCTTCGCGGCGACCTCGTCTCCCCGTTCTACTTCGTGGTCATCATCGTGCAGTTCTACCTGCTCTTCCCGCTGACGAAGGCCATAGCCCGGCGGGTCCCGGCGCGCTTCGGGCTTCCTGTCTTCGCGCTGCTGACCTATTACTTCAACATGGACATGCCGCGGCTGATCTTCACCCTGAGCGGGCACAGCTTCAGCTACAACGACAGGCTCTTCACGACCTACCTGTTCTACTGGATGCTCGGGACCTACGCGGGCGTCTCATACGGCGCCTTCGCGCGGCAGCTCAAGAAGCGCAAGGGGCTCATAAGCGTCTCCTTCGTGAGCCTCGCCGCCCTCAACGGCGGCCTCGCGTGGCTGCAGTTTTCCGGGATCGCGAGGATCCCCCTCCTCGAGCTCATCCACTATCTCTACGTCATAAGCGCGATACTCTTCTTTTATCTCGTCATGCTGCTGCGCACCGAGAAGCGCCCGGGGCTCTCCGCGCTCGCCGCCGAGATAGACAGCGCGAGCTACTCGATCTACCTATTCCACGCCTATGTGATCAACATGGTCAACGAGCAGCTCCAGGCCGCGGGGATAACGCGCATAGGCGAGAGCTGGCTGCTTCGGGCAGCCGCTGTCTATGTTATATGCATAGCGGCCTGCGTGGTCTGGAACCGCCTGTCGCGCGCGGTGACAGGACTGCTCAGATAGCTTCAGTGCGCTGTTGCGGCGCGTCTTGGGCGCGTAGTATACTGATACCGCGGGGCTCCAAGGGCTCCGGCGGACATGATGACCCGGACAGAACGTACATGACATCAGCCACAGCCACCATCGCCATACAGGATCCATCACAGCAATGCAGGAGGGAAAGAACATGAGATACGAGGGCGGATGCAGCACGGTCGTATTCGGCAAGAACGCTTCGGCGACCGGCAGAGTCATCCTGGGACACAACGAGGATGACAGCCTCAGCACCGTGCAGATGCACGCCGTACCGAGGATCAGGCACGCGGAGGGCGAGACCGTCAGCTTCGGCGACCGTCCGGACGTGAAGATCCCGCAGGTCCCCGAGACCGCGGCCTTCCTCTGGAGCGAGGTCAGAAGACCCGGCGGGATCTCCTTCGGCGACTGCTTCTTCAACGAGTACGGGGTCGCCGTCGTCTCCAACTCCTGCAATCCCTGCAGGGTCCCCTCCGGCTGCAGCGAGGAGGAATACCTCGCCGGCATGGGGCTCGGCTACGCGGTCAGGAGGCTGGTCGCCGAGAGGGCTAAGAGCGCCCGCGAGGGACTGGACATCGTCATAGAGCTCGTCGAGCGCTACGGCTACTTCGGCGCGAGGACCTACCAGATCGCCGACAAAGACGAGTGCTGGTCCGTGCAGGTGACGCGCGGGAAGCGCCTCGCCGCCAAGCGCGTCCCCGACGGAGACGTCTACTTCATGCCCAACCATTACACCATCCACGCGCTCGAGAAGTCCGACCGCGTGAACTTCTACAGCTCTCCCGACCTCGTAGATTTCGCCGTGGAGAACGGCTGGTACAGTCCCAAAATCCCTGGAGACTTCAGCGACTTCGACTTCGCCGCGGCATACAATACGGAAGACCGCGAGAACTGCATGATGAGGGCGCGCAACGCCTGGCCCATCCTCGGCTTCGAGGAGGAGTGGAACGCCGGCGCCGCCCGCGGTGAGCTCAGGCCCTTCTCCTTCCCCGCTAAGAGGAAATACGGCGTGGACGACGCGAAGGCCCTGCTCAGGACCCACTACGAGGGTCGCCCCGAGAGCCTGTCCGTGACCGAGGGCGGCATAGTCAGCTACCCCTGCGACCCGCACCAGAAGGACGACATACCCTACACCATCTGCTGCGGCAGCACCGTCGAGAGCAGCGTGACCGAGTTCGCGGACGATCCCGCCGCGACCTGCGTGCACAGGGCCTGGAGAAAGCCCTGCACCAACCCCTACGTTCCCATCTTCATCGGCGCCCTGCGCTGCCCGCCGGGCTACGAGGCCATGGACCCCGCCGGATCCGACGCGACCCACTTCGACCCTCCCGCTTCAGACTTCGAGTACGATCCCTCCCTCGCCTACTGGCTCACGGAGAACCTGATCTGGCAGACCGAGCTCGACTACGGCTTCGCCCACGCCCTGCTCGCCCCGGAGATCGCGTCGATCGAGGACGGCTGGAAGGCCGAGATCGAAGAGGCGAAGAGCAGATACGCCGAGCTGAAGCTCCAGGATCCGGGGCTCGCCGCCGAATTCCTGAGCAGCTTCAGCGAGAGCAAGGCTCTCTTCACTATCGGCTGGACGAAGCGCATGACCCAGAGGATAGGCCGCGGGAAGTACCTCGCGAACCAGGGCCTCGAGAAGGAAAGAGACGAGTAGGCCTGACCTGCCGGCATCAAAAGACAAAGGCCCCGCGCCGAGCCGCGGGGCTTTTATAATACGAAAAGATCACAGAGTACGAAACTCTGTGATCTCTATGGTCCGAGTGACTGGACTTGAACCAGCGGCCTCTAGACCCCCAGTCTAGCACGCTACCAACTGCGCCACACCCGGATGATGGAGCGGAAGACGAGATTCGAACTCGCGACCCTCGCCTTGGCAAGGCGATGCTCTACCCCTGAGCCACTTCCGCATATTCCGTTCGCGTTCCCCCAAGAGAACAGCACAAATAATATAGCACCGCGCGCGGCATATTTCAACACCTTTTTTGAACAGTTGTGAAGAGCCCGCCCCCGCCTTCTTACACGTCCCGGCAGCTCGGGGAAACGCGCTCCGGCATAGAAATATTCTATGCATGCTATATATCTGCGCGTTTTCATCGCCTCGATAGAGCCCCGCTATACGGGGTATTGCGCTATTTAATAATGGTATGTGCCTATTCTATCCAATTATCATATAATTATTCTGTCTTAAGTCTGATTGCTTTTCCTGTTCAAACAAACGCAATCATCTTAAACTATTCGTTATTTTTTTCTACGAGAAAAGGAGAAAACTTATGCTTTGGTTAGGAGCCGCTATAGTTGTGCTCACTTTCGTAGGGATCATTCTGAAGTTCGATACTAAGCTTTGTCTGATCCTCGGCGGCGCTCTCATGTGCCTCTTCAGCGGACAGCTCTCCGCTGCGGTACCCGCATACTGCGCTTCCCTCGTAAACGGCACCATCGTTTACTACACCTGCATCTCCCTTGGTTACTCCACCGTCATGAAGACCATGGGATGCACCGACCACGTCATTTATGCCGCGCTCGGACCCCTCTCTAAGGTAAAGAAGGGACTCGTTCCCCTCACCACCATCATCACCTGGTTCTTCATGCAGGCCCTTTCCTCCGCTGCCACCTGCGCCGCGGTTGAAGGCACCATCATGATCCCCATCATGACCGCTCTTGGAATCCCTGCCGCCACCGCTACCGCCGCGATCCTCATGGGAACCGGCATCGGACCGTCCCTCAACCCGGGCGGCACCTTCTACGTAGCGGCCGCTCAGGCTGACCCGATGGGTGAGGCCTCCGGAGTCGGCATGGTATCCGCCGCCTTCGTTCCGGGCTGCATCGCCCTGCTCGTCGGCGGAATCGGCGTCATGATCTTCGGAAAGCTCCTCGACAGAGGCGCTGCCGGTGGTTCTGAGGACGCTGCCCGCAAGGCCATGGAGGCCGCCGGCAGCTTCAAGGTCAACCCGCTCTTCGCGATCATGCCGATCATCCCCCTGATGCTCATCCTGCTCGCGAACTACACCCCGATCCTGGATGCTAAGGTCTTCGACATTCCGACCTGCATGTTCTGCGGATTCGTTCTTGCCCTCATCGTATTCATGAAGGATTACAAGACCGTATCCACCGCCTTCTTCAGAGGCCAGGGCGATGCGTTCTTCAGCATCATCACCCTGATGGCCGCCGCTGCCGTGTTCGTAAAGGGCATGGGAGCCATCGGCATCACCAACGCTATCGTTGAAGCCATGAAGGCTAACCCCTCCATCGCCAAGTTCGGCGCCGCCTACATCCCGATGGTAATCGCGATGCTCTCCGGTTCCGGAAACGCCGCCTGCTTCGCCTTCATCGAGTCCGTGCTTCCGCACTCCCACGAGATCGGCATCGACCACAACAAGCTCTCCGTAGTCTGCGTAGGTTCCGGTTCCTGGGGCAGGACCTGGAGCCCGGTAGCCGCCGTTACCGTAGTACTCTGCGGTATCTCCGGCGCCGAGCCGATGGACGTCATCAAGCTGACCGCTGTTCCTCTGATCGTCATCGCCGCTATGTACATCATCGTACTCCTCTAATCGGGACTGCGGACTGAGATCGAAAACGATCACACCACCTTTAAAGAACCGACTATAGACAACTGATACACGGGAAAGCATCGGGAGGCGGCCTTCGGGCCGCCTCTCTTCTTGTGCCCGGAACTGCCGGGCACCGGCTCCGCTCAGACTTGGATCCGCCCGGTTCCGGATCAGAGCGCCGCGGTTATCCTTCCCCTCATAGCGCTCTCCTATGCAGGGGCTAAAAAAACGGTATTTATACTCAAAGCTAATCTGGATATAGAATGAACGCGTAAAGAGCGCGGCAGAAGCCGCGCTCCCGCAATCATTCTATTTTTCAATGTTCTTGTTTTACAGAAAGGAGAACAAACATGATCTGGCTTGGAGCCGCGATCGTCGTGCTCGTCTTCGTGGGCATCATCCTGAAGTTCGACACTAAGCTCTGCCTCATTTTCGGCGGCGCTCTCATGTGCCTTCTGGGCGGCGGTCTCTCTCAGGCAGTACCCGCGTACTGCGCGTCCCTCGTAAACGGGACTATCGTTTACTACACCTGCATCTCCCTTGGTTACTCCACCGTCATGAAGACCATGGGCTGCACCGACCACATCATTTACGCTGCGCTCGGACCCCTCTCTAAGGTAAAGAAGATCATCGTCCCCGCGACCGTAGTCGTGACCTGGTTCTTCATGCAGGCCCTCTCCTCCGCCGCCACCTGCGCCGCAGTCGAGGGTTCCATCATGATCCCCATCATGACCGCTCTGGGCGTTCCCGCTGCCACCGCAGCCGCGACCATCCTCATCGGAGCCGGCGGATGCGGACCGTCCCTCAACCCGGGCGGCACCTTCTACGTAGCTTCCGCTCAGGCTGATCCGCTCGGAGAGGCCTCCGGAGCCGGAATGGTCTCCGTGGGATTCGTTCCCGGAATCATCGGAATGTTCATCGCCGGCATCGGCGTCATGATCATGGGCAAGCTGCTCGACAAGGGCGACGCCAAGGCCAACGAGGAAGCCGCCCGCAAGGCTATGGAAGCGGCCTCCACCTTCAAGGTCAACCCGCTCTACGCGATCATGCCCCTCATCCCGCTGATCCTCATCCTCACCGCCAACTACACCCCGCTGCTCGACGCGAAGGTCTTTGACGTACCGACCTGCATGTTCTGCGGATTCGTTCTTTCCCTGATCGTGTTCAGATCCAAGTTCAAGGAGGTCTCCACCGCGTTCTTCAGAGGCCAGGGCGACGCCTTCTTCAGCATCATCACCCTGATGGCCGCTGCAGCAGTATTCGTTAAGGGCATGAACGTCATCGGCATCACCAACGCCATCGTCGAAGCCATGAAGGCCAACCCCTCCATCGCGAGATTCGGCGCCGCTTACATCCCGATGCTGATCGCCGCTCTCTCCGGCTCCGGCAACGCCGCCTGCTTCGCCTTCATCGAGTCCGTGCTTCCGCACTCTCACGAGATCGGCATCGACCACAACAGGCTCTCCGTGCTCTGCTGCACCTCCGGTTCCTGGGGCAGGGCTATCAGCCCCGTCGCCGCTGTAACGGTGGTACTCGCCGGTATCTCCGGAGTTGAGCCTCTCCACATGGTCAAGCTGACCATCGTCCCGATCCTCTGCATCTCCGTGTTCTACCTCTTCGTGCTCGTATAGAGAGCGAAGCCCGCGCCGGCCGCGAAGGCCGCGCACACGAAATAAAGGATCAAAAGAGCTCCCGCCTTCGAAGCGGGAGCTCTTCTCATATGAAGGACCGTTTATGCGCAAAGCAAAGCCCCGCGCTCAGCGCGGGGCCGTTTCTGTTGAACTGTCCGGACCGCTTCAGCGTATCTCCTTCCACTTAGCCAGCACGTCTCCGGCCTGGTACAGCGAGCCGAATATGCAGAGCTTCTTCCTGCCGATCTCCATCGGCGCCGCGCCTGTTTCCTGCCCGGCGCCTTCCGACGCGCTCTCCGACGCGATGAGCTTTCCGTCCGCGCCGTAGCTGAAGCCGAGCTCGGCGAGCGCCATGTCCAGACCCTCGAAGGGGTCAGCCGCGCTGCTCGCCTCGACCCCGTGTGCCCTTATGAGCTCTGCCAGGGCCTCCTCGCCGAGCGCCCTGCTGCTGTCGGGCTTGACGCAGATGAACTTCTCCGCGAGCGGAGCCATCATGTCTATCATGTGGCGGTAGTCCTTGTCCGCCATCACGCCCATCATGAAGATGAACTTCTCCCCGGGGAAGTAGCTTCCAAGAGCCCTTGAGAGCGCCTCAACGCCGTCCGGGTTGTGCGCGCCGTCCAGTATGATCAGCGGATCGCGGCTGAGGATCTGGAACCTCGCGTCCCAGCTGGCTTCCTCGAGCCCCTTCCTCACGGCGTCCTCGGGTATGCTCCAGCCCTGCCGCTTGAGCTCGTCTATCGCGTCGAGGGCGAGCATGCAGTTGTTGAGCTGGTAATCGGCGGCGAGGCCGAGCCTCACGCCCTTTCTGCCCCGGTAATCGAAGACCTGCCCGTCCGGTCCCTTGGAGACCGGCCTCATGGCCTCGGGGAAGGTCAGCACGCAGCGGCTTCCCCTCTCAGCGGCTATATCGGTCATGACCTTCACGGGCGAGGGATCCTGCTGCATTATGACGACCGGGCGGCCCGGCTTGATGATCCCCGCCTTCTCCGCGGCTATCAGCTCCACGGTGTTGCCGAGTATGGAGGTGTGGTCGAGCGCGATGTGAGCTATGACGCAGACCGCGGGATCCTCGAGCACGTTGGTGCTGTCGAAGCGCCCTCCGAGCCCGACCTCGATGACCGCGGCGTCGCAGCCGCTGTCCGCGAACCAGCTGAAGCCGACCGCGGTGAGCCTCTCGAACACCGTCGGCATATCGTCCATACTGTCCGCCGCTGCCTTTACCTTCTCGCATACCGCGCAGAGCTCCCCGTCGGAGATGTCGGTCCCGTCTATCTTGAACCTCTCGTTCCACTTTATGAGGTGGGGCGAGGTGAAGAGCCCCGTCTTAAAGCCCGCCGCCTTCAGCACGGAGGCTATCATGGAAGAGGTCGAGCCCTTGCCGTTGGTGCCGGCGACGTGCACGCAGCGAAGCCTCTCATGAGGATCTCCGAGGAGGCTCAAAAGCTCCCTCATCCTGCCGAGGCCGAGCTGTCCGCCCCATCCCTTGGGAGTGCTGAGGAATTCCAGCGCTTCGTTTATATCCATAATACCGACCCCCTTTCAGATCGGAGGCCGCCGCGCTCAAGCTGCCGCGGCCGGCCCTCAAACTGAATTATATATCCAATTAAAATAAAGTAAAAGCCGCCTTTTGTGATATAATAGACGCGCTTATCCGCGCGCCCGTAGCCCAGCTGGATAGAGCGCAGGACTCCGACTCCTGAGGCCGCAGGTTCGAATCCTGTCGGGCGCACCAACAATTAAAGAAGCGCTGCAGAGCTTTCGGAGTTCTCCGGAGCGAAGCGGCTTTTTGGCGTGAACTGCCCCGTCCTGCGCCGCGGACGCCTGAGGACCGCCCCCATGAAACTCAAACTCGACAGAAAAAAGACATACGCGATAGCCTTGCAGGGCGGAGGAGCCAAGGGCGGCTTCGAGGTCGGGGTCTGGATGGCCCTGAACGAGGCCGGCATACGCTACAACGCGGTATCCGGCACCTCCGTGGGCGCCCTTATAGGCGCTCTCATGACCACCGGAGAGCTCGAGACGGCAAAACGCGTCTGGGAAGACATGAGCATGGACAAGGTCCTCTACGTCGAACCGGAGTACCGCGAGAGCCTGCGGGCCATGGTCTCGAAGCGCTTCGGGCTGGACGATCTCAGGGAATTCGCGCCCGGGCTGAAGCAGATCGCGAAGAGCGGCGGGCTGGATATAAGCCCCTTAAGGAAGCTCATAGGCGAGCTGGCCGACCCCGCTGCGATCAAATCCTCCGGAGTCGAGCTCTACGTAACGACCCTGGACCTCAGCGAGATGCAGGGACTCACGGTCAGGGTGAACGATCTGCCCGACGAAAGCGTCTGCGACATGCTGCTGGCGAGCGCCTATCACCCGAGCTTCAGGCAGGAGCCCATAGGCGGCAAGTACTACACCGACGGAGGCTTCGTCGACGCGCTTCCCATAGCCCCGCTCGTCGAGAACGGCTACAGGGACATCATCGCCGTGATGATTCCCGGGCTCGGGAACTCCAGATCCTACGACAAGCCCGAGGGGCTGAAGATCACCTTCATCGAGCCCAGGCACGACCTCGGCCGCACGCTGAACTTCGACGCCGAGCAGGGACGCCGCGACATGCGCATAGGCTACCTCGACGCCTGCAGGGTGCTCTACGGGCTTAAGGGAAAGAAATACTACCTGGACAAGACGCTCAAGGAGAGCGAAGCCCTTACAGTCCTCGCCAACTATTACGCAAGGACGCGCAGGCGCTCGAAGCTCCGGCAGATACTCGAGTTCGTCATACCGACCGAGGCCATCAGGCTGGGCGTCCCAACGGGAAACTACTATGACATACTCACCGCCCTCTGCGAATCCCTCGCCGAGGACAAGGGAATGGAACAGCTCAAGCTGTACACAGACACCGACTTCATCAGGGAAGCCATGAGCTGAGAAAGGAGGAAGCAATGCCCGAATTCGATCTCGCGCTGCAGGATATTCTGGGGCCGCTTCACGAAAAACGATATCAGGACCTCCGCAACTACCTCGACACGCTGAACCCCGCCGATATCACGGAGATGCTTCAGGCGCTCTACGACGACGAGCTGGTAAGCAACGAGGAGCTCGTCAAGGTCTTCCGGCTCATCCCCAAGGATCTCTCCTCCGACGCCTTCGTCGAGATGGATCCCGAGATGCAGCAGGCCCTCATCAGCGCCTTCTCCGATAAGGAGCTGCACGAGGTCATCGACGACATGTACCTCGACGATACCGTAGACATCATCGAGGAGATGCCGGCGAACGTCGTCACGAGGATACTCAAGAACGTCGACGCCGACACGCGCCGCAACATAAACCTCATACTGCGCTATCCCGAGGACTCCGCAGGCTCGATCATGACCATCGAGTACGTCGAGCTACATCCCGACATGACGGTGCAGGATGCCTTCGCCGAGATCAGAAGGACCGGCGTCGACAAGGAGACCATCTACACCTGCTACGTCACCGAAAAGAAGAAGCTCGTCGGCATAGTGACCGTCAGGGAGCTCCTCCTCTCCGCCTACGAGGACCTCGTTCAGGACATCATGGAGGAGAACGTCATCTCCGTGAACACCCTCGACGACAAGGAAGAGGTCGCCCAGATGTTCGCCAAGTACGACTTCACGGCTCTTCCCGTGGTCGACAAGGAGAACAGGCTCGTCGGCATAGTCACCGTAGACGACGCGATCGAGGTAATCAACGACGAGGCCACCGAGGACATCGAGAAGATGGCGGCTATAACCCCGTCCGAGCACCCCTACCTCAAGGCCGGCGTCATCGAGACCTGGAAGCAGAGGATACCCTGGCTGCTCCTGCTCATGATCTCCGCGACCTTCACGGGCATGATCATAACGAGCTTTGAGGACGCTCTGGCGGCCCATGTGGTGCTTACGGCATTTATCCCCATGATCATGGATACGGGCGGTAATTCGGGCTCTCAGGCCTCCGTAACGATAATCCGAGGCCTCTCCCTCGGGGAGATCGAGCTCTCGGACGTCGGCGAGGTCGTCTGGAAGGAGATCCGCG
>JAEENW010000027.1 GCA_016283945.1 Bacillota bacterium | reverse complement strand
TGGAGATCCGCGTCGCCCTGATGTGAGGCATATCGCTCGGCCTGGTCTCCATGCTGAAGCTCATGATCGTCGACCGCATGATGCTCGGCAACAACTCCATCAACTTCACCGTAGCCGCGGTGGTCAGCCTGACCCTCGCCTTCACGGTGCTGATCGCCAAGATCGTCGGCTGCCTGCTCCCGATGGGCGCCAAGAAGATAGGCTTCGACCCCGCGGTCATGGCCTCCCCCTTCATCACGACCATAGTCGACGCTCTGTCGCTCATGATCTACATGAACCTCGCGACCCTGCTTCTGGGGATCGTGGTATAGAGATCCATAACTGTCCGGCTCCCGCCCCGCGGCGGTCCGGAACAACGCTGATAAAGCCCCGGCACGTCACTGACCGGGGCTGTTTATAACAAAAGGAGGACGCAAATGAGAAAAGTCGAGATAGAAGATCTTTATTCGTTCAAATTCGTCTCCGCTCCCGCCTGGTCGCCCGACGGGAAGAGGGCCGTGTTCGCCCTCTCGCAGGCAAACAAAGAGTCCAACGGCTACGACAGCGACCTGTGGCTCTGGGACGGATCCGGCTGCAGGAAGCTGACGTCGAGCCGCGACGTGAAGAGCGCGCTCTGGCTGGATGAGGACAGACTGCTCTTCGCCTCGGTCCGCGACAGAAAGACCGGCCCGGCAGCATTCGCGGCTAAGAAGGACAAGAGCCCTTCCACGAGCTTCTACAGCCTCGACCTCCGCGGAGGAGAGGCCCAGAAGTACATGGAGCTTCCCTTCGCCGTGCTGGACATAAAGAAGATGACCGGAGAGAGCTTCGCCTTCAGCGCGGTCTATGACATGGCCGAGAAGAGGGACAGCGCCTATGAGATCTTCGAGGAGATACCCTTCTGGTTCGACGGCAAAGGCTATACCGACAGGCTCCGCTTGAGGCTCTACACTCTCGCCGCGCCGGGCGCAGAGCCCGCGGCCGTGACCGCCGAAGACGAGCAGCTCACGGGCTTCGCCGTCGACGGCGGCAGGATAGTCTACGTCTCCCAGCGCTACGGCAGGAGGGCCTCGCAGTACGACAGCGTCACCCTGCTCGAGGGCGGGGAGAAGAAGACCCTCGTCCCGCCGGAGACCATGCTCGTCAGCTGGGCCGCCTTCCTGAACGGGGAGCCGGTAGCTGCTATGACCGACGGGAAAAAATACGGTTCAGGCGAGATCCCCGGAGTATGGAAGCTCTCCCCGGACGGTCCCGTCAGGCTCTTCGAGAAGGACGAGGTCCCGGGAGGAGGCATAGCGGGCGACTCCAGCTTCGGCGCCGGCTCCAAGACCGCCTTCGACGGAGAGGCCTTCTACTACGCCACCGTCTCCGACATGAGGCCGGTGATCAGGAAGTTCGAGGGCGGAAAGCTCAGTACCCTGTTCGAGGCTGACGGCTCCATCGACGCCATCAGCGTAAAGAATGGACGCGTGCTCGCGTCATGCATCGCGGAGGACAGGCTTCCCGAGCTGTACGAGATAAAGGATGGAAAGGCGCTGAGGCTGACAGGCTTCAACGATGAGCTCTGCGGCGGGCTTCAGATCTCCAGGCCCGAGCCCCTGTCCGTCATGAGCGACGGCTGGCAGATCAACGGCGCCGTGATCAAGCCCGCCGGCTTCGAGGAAGGGAAGAGCTATCCCGCAGTCCTCGAGATCCACGGAGGTCCCTTCGGCGCCTACGGCCTCGCATACTATCACGAGATGCAGGTGCTCGCCTCCAGGGGATACTTCGTGTTCTACTGCAACCCCAGAGGCGGCGACGGGCGCGGAAGCGAGTTCGCCGAGCTGAGGGGAAAGCTCGGGACCATAGACTACGACGACATAATGGCCTTCACCGACAAGGTCCTCGAGAGCTATCCGATGATAGACAGGGCCAGGCTCGGCGTCACCGGCGGAAGCTACGGCGGCTACATGACCAACTGGATCATCGGGCACACGGATCGCTTCGCCGCCGCAGTGAGCTGCCGCAGCATCTCCAACTGGCTCGCGCAGAACCTCTACACCGACATCGGACTCGGCTACGGCGAGGAGATCGTGCAGGGCGACGTCTGGAACGGTCCGGAGGGCGTCTGGGAGCAGTCACCGCTCAAGTACGCGGACAGGGCCAAGACTCCCACCCTCTTCATCCACTCCGACAGGGACTTCCGCTGCTACATGGGAGAAGGCCTGCAGATGTACACCGCGCTGCAGAAGTTCGGCATTGACACGCGCTTCTGCCTCTTCCACGGAGAGAGTCACGGCCTGTCCAGAGGAGGCAAGCCGCACAACCGCGTGACCAGGCTCAGCGAGCTCGCGGGCTGGATGGACAAGTACCTCAAGGGCTGACGCAGGCAGGCGCCGGGCGCCGGCGAGGCGCGGCAGTATGTCCTGTCAGGACGAAGTGCCGCCGCAGCAGGACATCCCGTCAAGGCGCCGGGCCACGTAAGCCGGGCAGAACCGGCTGATCAGACCACGTAAAAAGGGATCCCCTAGCGGGATCCCTTTATCAGTTCCGCGAGCCTCTCAGAGAAGGCTTCGGCTGTCTCCGCGTCGTGGTCTATTCCCAGCAGCCCGCATATCCTGGCGAGCTCCGCCTTCATCCTCGAGCTGAAGAGCTCGGGCGAGAGCGAGAATCGCTGGGCAGCCTGCCTCACGAAGAGCCTGCAGACCCTCTCAGCCTCCCTCGAGAAGGGCTTCGGCACGAGGTACATCTGGGCCGTGAGCTTGACAAGGTCGCTCTCTATGAAGTCGGGCTTGCAGGCCTCGAAGTCCACGCAGACCAGGCGCTCGCCCTGCAGGACGAAGTCCCTGAAGTCTATGTGCTCAAGGCTGCAGCCGGCCACGCGCCTGAACTCGCCGTACCAGGCGATGAAGACCGCGAAGAGATGCTGCAGCCTCTGCTCGTCCTCAACGGCCTTTATCAGCTCATCGAAGAGCAGCGGCCCCTCGGCGTAGGCGTGCTCTATGGTGTCCGCTCCGCGGTAGAGCAGCGGCGGGCAGAGCCCGGTATCCTCGAGCTTGTCGTATATCCTCGATTCAGTTATATAATCCAGGTGAGAGGCGAAGATCTTTATGACCTTGCCGTCCTCTATCCTGAGAACGTTCTTCTTTTCTTCCATAGGCGCATTATACACTTTTTTGGCCCGATGTCAAAAGGAAGCGGGCCATTCGGGATATTGAACGGGACCCCGTATGATGCTAAACTTTATGTGCGGACTGACGCCCGGCATGAAGCCGCGGCGCCGCAGGCCAGGCGCGGACATTGCCCGCGCGGGGACCGGTTCCCGCCGTTTCGTCGAAAGGAGGCCCAGATGGCAGACAACGAGAAGGTATCGGCTTACAGGTGGCTCAGGCTCCTGCTCGCCTTTCTGATAGTCGCGCTCACAGGCGCCGTCCTCGTCATGGGTATGAGGCTCTATCACGCCTCCAGAGACAAGGGACCCGAGATCAGCGCCGCCTACATCGAGAACAGGATATCCCCCGCCTCGAAACTCGTCTCCGCCGAGCTCGATTACCGCGGACTGATCAAGTACTCCGACGGAAAGATCCCCTACCTCACCCAGAAGGCCTTCTCCATGATCTATTCCGCCAAGATGAGGGCCGGGATAGATTTCAGCAGGATCGAGGTGGAGCTCGGCGAGGGCAAGGTCACCGTGACCCTCCCGCCCGCCGAGATACAGTCGGTCGAGATAGATCCGGACTCCATAGAGTTCTACGACGAGCACCTCGCCCTCTTCAACTGGACGAACAAGGAGGACGCGGTCGACGCCATCAAGGCCGCCCGCGAAGACCTCCTGAGCAACGCCGACAGCGAGGCCCTGAAGGCGAAGGCCCTGGAGCAGGCCAGAGCCCTCATAGCCGGGCTCCTGGAGGGCAGCACCGGAGATCTTGAGCTGGAGGTCAAGTAGAGAGTATACCCACAGCCGGGCGAAGCTCTCCGGGCGAAGTTAGGCATGCAGCCGCATGACAAAGCGCTGTATATCGCCGCATATGACGAAGCGCCCCGCTGACGCGGGGCGCTCTTTTATTGCCTTGTAAGGGATATCCCCTGCCGGACTACTTCTTTCCGGCGATTCCCGGGGTGGTCATGGCCATCGGGTCGAGGATCTCGTCGAGCTGGTCGTGCGGGAGGATGTTCTCGTCGTACGCTTCCTGCTTGAGGGTCTTGCCGTGAGCCTTGGCGTCCTTGATGAGCTTGGCGCTGGCCTTATATCCGATGTACGGGTTCAGGGCGGTGGCCATGCCTACGGACTTCTCCATGAGCTCTCTGCAGTGATCGGCGTTGGCCTCGATGCCGTCGACGCAGTATGCCTTGAATACGGGCATGACGTTGGTCAGCATCTGGATGGACTCGAAGAGGCTGTAGAAGGTGATGGGCTCGAAGGCGTTGAGCTCGAGCTGGCCGCCCTCGCAGGCGAGAGTAACGGTAACGTCGTTGCCGATGACCTTAAATCCGACCTGGGTCACGACCTCGGTCATTACGGGGTTGATCTTTCCGGGCATGATGGAGGATCCGTTCTGTCTCTCGGGGAGGTGGATCTCGCCGAAGCCGGTGGCCGGGCCGGAGGACATGATCCTGAGGTCGGCGCAGATCTTGTTCAGCACGATGGCGAGGCTCTTGAGAGCTCCGGAGATCATCGAGTAGCAGTCGGTGTGCATGGTTCCGTCGACGAGGTCTTCAGCCTGATAGAACGGCTCACCGGTGAGCTCGGCTACCTTCTTGCCGATGCCGTGGAAGTAATGGAGATCGGCGTTGATGCCGGTTCCGATGGCGGAGCCGCCCATGTTGATGGCAAAGAGCTCCTTCTCGGAATCCTTGATCCTGCCGAGCGCCCTGGTGAGGGCGGTGGCGTAGGCGTTGAACTCCTGGCCGAGCCTGATGGGAACGGCGTCCTGCATCTGGGTGCGGCCCATCTTGATGACGCCGTCAAACTCCTTCGCCTTGGCGAGGAAGCTGTCTCTGAGGTCGGCGAGGTTCTTCTCGAGCGGTCTGAGGAGCCAGAGGAGAGCGATCTTTCCCGCGGTCGGGACGATGTCGTTGGTGGACTGGCCGTTGTTGACGTGGTCGTTCGGGGTGCAGTAAGTGTAATCACCGAGTCCGCCGCCGAGCTTCTCGTTGGCGATGTTGGCGACGACCTCGTTCATGTTCATGTTGTAGGAGGTACCGGCGCTGCCCTGAACGGGGTCTACCAGGAACTGATCATAGTACTTTCCGTCCATGATCTCTTCGCAGGTGCTGATGATCGCCTTGGCGACATCTTCCTTGATGATCCCGGCCTCGCAGTTGAGGATAGCGCAGGCCTTCTTCAGAAGAGCCATAGCCTTGACGTACTCCGGAGCCATCTGCCTTCCGGTGATGGGGAAGTTCTCCATTGCTCTGAGGGTCTGGATGCCGTAATACGCTTCAGGAGGTACTTCCTTCTCGCCTACGGAGTCGCTTTCGATTCTGATCTTCTTGATGGTTTCCATTACTTGCTCCTTAAGATTGCTCTTGAGATATTGTTTACAGGGATATCTGCCCTTAATTGCCGTTGTTGTGTTTCGTTCCCGGCCGGTCCGCGTCCCGCCGCGGCGGGACCTTCCGGAGGCACCTGCCGCGCCCTACCTGTCGGTCCTGGCGCTCAGCACCAGATGCGCGAGGCCCAGCGCCAGATTTTCCTTGCGGAGCAGCACCCCGTCAGGGACGCTTATATCCGCGGGGGAGAAGCTCCAGATCGTGTCTATGCCCGCGGCGATCATGCCGTCCGCGGCGGTCTGAGCGCTGCTTCCGGGGACTGTGAGCACTCCGATGTGTATGTCCTTGTCCCTGCAGAAGTCCGCGAGCTCGTCCACGCGGTAGACCAGCTTGCCGTCGGGCTGGATCCCGGTCTTGCCCGGATCGCTGTCGAAGCCGGCGACTATATCCACGCCGTACTCCCTGAAGCCGTCATAGCCGAGGAGAGCCTTGCCGAGCTTGCCGGCGCCTACGAGGATGACCCTCGTGACGTCTCTGGTGCCCAGAGCGTCCTCGATGGCCTTTATCAGCACTCCGCGCTCGTAGCCGACCTTGGGGCGTCCCTTGGAGCAGACGGCGGCGAGATCCTTCCTGACCTGCACTTCGCCCAGCCCCAGAGCCTTGGCGATCCTGGTGGATGAGATGCTCTCTCCCAGATCGTGAGACCTTATGTAGTTCAGATACAGCGGAAGCCTCCCGAGAGTGGCCTTGCTGACATAAGTCCTGTCCATGATGCTCCTTACAAACGAAATCCTTTATCAGTATAGGTCTAATCGATACAGAACGGAATGATTAAAAAAGTATATCGGTATTATAAATACCGATATACTATGGAACACTTATATATACTATTGAATGCAGCTATCCGGACTGCCGGGAAGCCCTGATCTCCAATGCTTTCAGCCCTTCAGGTCCGCGGCGGGAAGCTTCCCCGCCTCCCTGAGCATCCCGAGGAAGCTCTGCGCGAGGGGCGAGAGAGGAGTGTTCTTCTTCCAGATGACCACGTCCTGACTGGTCTTTCTGAAGTCGCTGCAGGCGAGCTCCTTGAGACCGTAGCGCCTGAGGGTCTCCTCAGGCACGCCCGAGGCCCAGATGAAGCATTCCGGGTCCGCGACGAGGAGGTCGAACTGGGTGGCGCGGCTGTTGACTACTATGCGCCTCGCTCCGTCGGTCGGGAAGATCTCCCTGCGCACCATGGCCATGGGAAGCGACGCGATGTACGGATCCGAGTGCGTGATCTCCTTGAAAGCGCTGAGCTCCTCGACAGTTACGCTCTCCTTCCCGGCAAGCGGGGAGGCCTCGTTCACGATGACGGTGGACTGCCTTTCGCGTATGAGCTCCGAAGCGAAGCCCTTCTCCTCGAAGATCGCCTTGTAGTACCTGTCGAAGGCGGAGGCGTAGCGCATGATGCCGAGCTCGCTCTCCTCGGAGCTCACGTCGGCCATTATGGTCTGCGAGTTCGTCTCGCGGAAGCTGAGCCTCACGGGCTGGTCGAGCTGAGCCTCAAAATCGGCGAAGACGCGCGAGGCGTAGCTGAGGCGGGCGCAGGATATGCCCAGACGCTCCTGCCTGGGACTGTCCGTCTTGAACATGCGCTCAACGGAGTCTATGTCCGCGATGATCTTTTTGGCTTGCCTGATGAATTCCACACCCTCAGGAGTGAGCACCATGCCCCTCGAGGACCTGTCAAAGATGGATATCCCAAGATCGGCCTCGAGCTCCTTGATCGAGCGGCTGAGGTTCGGCTGCGCCACGAGAAGCTTCTCCGACGCCTTGTTGATCGAGCCCGCTGCCGCGACCTCGACGGCGTATTTCATGTGAAGTATATTCATATAGTCCCCCCGGGATCCGCTGAATGTTATCGCGATTGATATATTATCACACTGTTACGGCGTTTGCTATCACATATCGTATATTATCTATGGCAAAATAACGCGCAAAAAGGACGCCCCGCGAAGGGCGTCCTTTCAGACTGTCTTATGGGAAGCGCCGGCGCCCCGCGTCCGCGCTCTATCCGGCAGATCCTAGTGGAGCATGCCGTTCATCATCTGGGAGATGATGTCCATGACCTTGTCGTGGCAGCCGCCGCAGCCGGTCGAGCAGTGAGTAGCCTCCTGAACGCGCTTGAACTCCTCCTCGACAGAGCTGAACTTCTCGTGCTGATGGAGAGCGTTGTCGATATCACTGAGCGAGACCTGCATGCAGTTGCAGATGATGGGGTTTTCCTTATATTCCATGGTTATCCTCCTTGCTTGAATATCCGTGTAATTTGACATTTCGCCGAACGGGCTATCCAGCAGAAATATCATATATTAAACAATGAAGGAATTCAATCGGTTTTCTTTATAAGTGAGGATCCTCGTTCGCCGCTTCGTACCATACTCCCGCCCTCGCGGCGCTCCTGATCCCCAGACCGGAGTCCGTGAGATTGTGTATTATGCGGCTCAGCGCCTTCCTCTCGAGCTCGACCTCGAAGGGATACGCGCTGAGGGCCTTCAGTATCTCAGCCTGGGTCATGTGCCTGTCCGGACCCGACATCTCCTTCAGGATCAGATACACGAAGAGCGGAGCAAGGCTCTTGCGGCTGTTGGTCTTCATCGGCCGGTAGGCGCTGTCGACGTCGGCGCTGACATCCCCGTCAGACCAGCCCGAGGGCGGGATCACCGAAGCGGTCTCGATATCCTCGCAGAAGCGGTGCAGCGCCATAGCCGCGGCGAGCCTGCAGCACTCGGAATTGACGATGATCTGCGGCGCGCCGAGCCTCATGAGAGCGCAGACCCTCTTCGCACGGATGACCTCCTGGTAGGCGAAGAGATCGTCCCCGACCCTCTCCGCGCTGTCGGCGTGGACAGCCTCGCTGTATACGTCGAACAGCCTGCGCTCCTCCGGGGAGACGGGGATCTCCGAGTCAAGGCGGTCCCAGATCTCGAGGATCCGGTCCAGGTCTATATCCCCGGTGTTGAAGCCGCGGATGTAGGTATCCCAGACGTCGAACGCGTCTTTGGGAAGTATCCTGCGGTTCTCCTCGGGGTCCTCGGAGAGGCTGCCGCTGAGCGAGGCGATGACTTCCAGCTGCCCGGTCAGGCTCTCATACTCGTTGGCGACGGAGGCGGCGTCCTCCGCGTCCCACTCCATCCTGCACAGCAGGCTGCGGACCTCATCATCGTCACCGTCCTCGCCGAAGAAGATATCGGGCATGATCAGCAGCCCCTCAGAGTCCGTCCGGTCGAACATCTTCCTCAGATAGTCCCGGGGAGGCATGGTGAATAACTCGCTCTCGTTAAAAGCTTCTCTGTTCATGCTCATCCCCCCCCTTCTACTCGTCCTTCACGAAAATGTAGGCGTTCTCTACCGGGCCGTTGTAGTTGGGACCCGCGCCCAGATTCACGGCGCAGGGCGTGACGAACTTGAGCGTCCAGCCTCTTGCCGCCATCTCCTTCAGAGTGGTGTGCCAGCTGATCATCCCGCTCATCCCGTTTTTGCTCTCGGTCAGCCCGCAGGCGTCGATATCCTCCTGACCGGGCCTTCCGACGAACCAGATCTTCCCGTTCTTTCTGGAATTGCTCGTGCCGAGCCTGTCTGTGAATTCAGCTATCATGTAAGCCATTCTGTTCCTCCTCTCCTCAGCTCTGTGTCCTCTTACAGGAAGAATGATATCAGAGGCTGCGGGACAGATATGGTACATGAAACGGCTCATATCCCCAGATGGTACACCTTCGCGTCGGCCTCCTCGCCTGTCATGGCGCGGAACGCGTCGACGTAGGACTCGAGCTGGGCGCTGTAGCGCTCGTCAAGGTCGTCGGGATCGGCGCTGGTCTTGTAGTCGATGATGTGCCAGCAGCCGTCCTTGCGGTACACGGCATCCATAACCCCGTGCCATATGCTCTCGCCGTCGGACGAGTAGCAGAAGGGAAGCTCGCAATACACTTCCTCCGCGGAGAGCAGCTCGGACAGCATGTCCCGGGGAACGTCGCTCTGCTGTTCGTATCCGCTTGATTGCATGGTCCGGATCATATCGCGCAGCATGTCGCCATAGAGCTTCTCGTCCGCCGCGTATTCGAGCAGCGTCGCCTTTGCAAGCTCATCCGCGTCGAAGGCGCCGCGTGATGAGACCAGGGCTTCCATGACCCGGTGCGCGAGGGTCCCCGCGAGGGCGGGATCGAAGCCCGCGGGACGGCGGGCAAGGGGACGGGCGGGACCGTTGGCAGCTGATGCGGCTGCCGGGGGATCGTCCTGAGCTCCCTCTGACTCGTCATCCTCTCCCACTTTCCTGAGCAGCACCGTGCTCGGGCGGATGACGCTGTAGGAAGGCTTGAGAGGCTCCTGCGAGAGCAGGACAGAGCCGCGTTCTGCCTCGTCGTACAGCTTCTGCGGATCGGTTTCCGGCGTCTTCCCGGCCTCCGCTCCGGCTCCGGTGTTCAGCTCTTCAGAAGACTTGAGCTCCAGCTCTGCGCTCCTGCTGCCGAACTCGAGCAGCGGGGTCCAGAGGCCCTTTGCCGGCTCTCCGTCCTCCTTCAGCGCCGAGGATATCACCAGCACGTTCATAGCTCTGGTCGCGGCGACGTAGAGCAGGCGTAGCCGCTCCGCCGCGGCAGCCTGTGTCTCCGCCTCCTCCTCAGCCGCGAAGGCCTGAGTCCTCGCGCCCGCGTAATCGGAGCTGCCAACCTCAAACAGATAGGCCGCCGGAGGATCCGAAGAGAGGTCTATACGCTTTGCAGGCTTGTGCTCCCTGCTGCCTCCGAAGGGATCCGCGAGAATCACAATGGGCGCTTCCAGTCCCTTGACCTTGTGCAGATTTGCCAGGTGCACGACATCTGCCGCCCGGACGAGCTGCAGGCAGCGCTCCTGCCCCTCATCGCTGAGAAGCTCTTCGATGAAGGCCGCTGCAGCCTTAACCGAGCTTACGCCCTCCTCGAGCTCAGCCGCGCGCAGAAGCTCCATGGCAAAGTAAAGATACTCGGCGTTTCTGCTGCCGGCGGCAGCCAGCACCCGCTCTCCGTCGACGATCTTCGAGAAGAGCGCCGAGGGCGTGAGGCTCTTGGAATCCTCATAGTAAGCGAACAGCTTCTTCTCGTCCACAGGGCAGCCCGAGAGCTGCGACGCCGAGAACACCGCCTTTTTGTCGAAGGGATCCGCCGCGGCGGAGAATATCCTCGAAGCGCTCTTCAGCGCGGGGCACTGCGAGAACGTGGTCTTGCCCTCGACCCTGTGAGGGATGCGCAGCCTCCTCATCTCCTCCATATATCTCGGGAGCGGGCCCTTGCTCGGGGTGATCACCATGATGTCCCTGTAGCTCGGGCGCCTGTACACGGTATTCCCGTCGCTGCCTCGCGCCGCGATCCTCAGCTCAGGATCGCCGACTATCCTCTCTATGATCTCCGCGACCTTGATGTGGTCTGTCCTGTCCTTCACCCTCCTTACGCCCGGAACCGAGTATGAAAGAACGCCCTCGAGCAGGCGTCCCTCCGTCGGCCCCTCGCCTGCCGGTACTCCATCCATCGGGATCTCCTCAAAGCGGCTCTGAAGCCCGGTGTCCTCTGGAAGCATCGCCGAGAACGCCGAGTTGAACCATCTCTTGAGCTCCGGCACGGAGCGGAAATTCCGCGTGAGCCTGAGCACCTCGCCCACAGAGGGATCGCCGAACAGCTTCTGCGTCCTCAGGAAGGAGGACACGTCGGCGTTTTTGAAACGGTATATGGACTGCTTGGGATCCCCGACGATGAACAGCGAACCCGGCTCGGGGACGCACTTCCTCCAGTCGGGATCCGGATGGTCCGTGGAAAGATAGAAGAATATCTCCGTCTGTACGGGATCGGTGTCCTGGAACTCATCTATCAGGAAGCGGTCGTGGCGCTCTCTGATGTGGCGGATGAGCTTTCCCCCGGATGCCGCGTCCTCCTTCAGCAGATCCCTCAGATAGAAGAGATAATCGCTGAAGCTCAGCTTGCCCTCTCTCCTGAGTTCCGCGGAGACCTCCGGGTACGCCGCCGCGAAGAAGCCGGACGCCGCGGAAACGCAGTACTCGGTGAGCGCTTTTGTGAGGAGGGGATCCGCGTCGGGATCCGGATCGATCACGTACCAGGAGACCTTGCCGCCCTTGCCGTAGTGCGGTTTGAAGACATCTTCCCAGCCCGGACCGAGCTCGTCCATCCTCGGCTCGAACTCCTTTACGATGCGCAGCTTACCCAGCTTTTTCAGGGCGCTAAGCACGGAGGAGACGTTGCCGTCCCAACTGTCGAGCAGGGTGCTTCGGGAGCTGCGAAGCGCCTCCATCGCGCTGACGGTATCCTTCGGCTTGTCCGGCACGATCTCCTCGTGCGCGCTTATATACTTCAGGATATCTATGAGGCGCTCCCTGCGGGTCCCGAAGAGCTCGTCAGGCCCTTTATCGGGAACAGCGGCGTATCTGAAACCCGCGTTCCTCGAGCCCGCGAGGAACTCCATGCCGCTGATGAAGGCCTTCTCCGGCTTGTAGAAGCAGTTCTCGAAGAGCTCGCACTTCTTCCTGAGCTCGCTTGCCGGATCCCCGCTCTTGATGCGCGAGAGCTCCCTGCGGTAGAGGCGGGCCATCTCCTCGTCCGTGACCACCTGCGCCGCGGGCGGGATCTTAGCCTCCATGGGGTGCTCGGAGAGTATCATATTGCAGAAGGAGTCTATCGTCCCCATGAAGCAGAGGTCGATGTTCTTGCGGGCGTCTCTGGCGAGCGGGCTGGAGGATTCAGTGAGCTTCCTCTGGAAGCGGGTGTAGAACTCCGAGGCCGCCGCCTTGGTGAAGGTTATAGTGCAGATCCTGCTGATGTCCACGCCTTCCTCGACCATCTTCACCATGCGGTCGACGAGCACCGTGGTCTTGCCCGAACCCGCGCCGGCCGACACGAAGAAGCTGTGGCCGATATCCCCGCGTATCCTGTCTCTGGCCGTTCTGTCGATATCTATATCAGGCATCGTAAGCCTCCGTTTCCCCGGCATCGCCGGAAGCGCCTTCCGCGTCCCCGTACAGGGCCTTCTCAAGATCCTCGCAGATATCCGCAAAGCCGCAATAGCGGCAGTTTTCGGAATCATCTCCGGGATCCCTGTGGAACTCCCCTCTCTGCGCGGCGAGCTTGAAGCTCTCGAGCTTCTCGCTGAGCCTGTCCTTCATGGCGCCGTCGTACGCGCAGGGCACGGTGCGCCCCAAGCGCAGATAGCGGTATTCCCCGCGGCTGACCTTAAATCCGGCCTGCTCGCATAGCCAGGCGTAGATCACCACCTGCAGGCAGCTGTCTATGTCGTCCTCCCGGTGCTCTGTGCGGCGCTTCGTCTTGAAGTCGCCTATTATGCAGCTTCCGTCCTTCAGACGCTCAAGCCTGTCGGGGAAGCCGAAGAGCTTTACCCCGCTCGGATGCTCGAAGCTGTACTTCGTCTCCGAGGAGAGCACCTCCTTCTCCAGTTCCATGTCCTGATCGTATGCCTTCATCATCATGCGCACAAAATCCTGCTTCTCGCGGGCGGCGTCGCCTTGGTGGACCGGCGGTCTTTCGATGAGGAACTCGTCGAAAGCCTTCTCCGCCGCTGCGCGGAAGGTATCCGAGGCCATGCCGCGGTCCTTGAGGAGCTCCATAAGGCTGTGCGCGAGGGTCCCCCTGTCCTTCGCGCTGATGACCTCGAAGGGATCGTCCTCCTCGGGCTCGGGAATGCGCAGCACCCTGCTCAGATAGAACCTGCAGGGGCACTGGAAGAAGATCTCAAGAGCCGTGGGAGCCCAGGCCCTGTCCAGGATCTCCTGCCCGGAGACCGGCGCGGCTGATATGTCCGCGCCCGGGAACTCCGCGCCAGCGCTGTAAGCCTTCCCGGCTCCGCGCGAGGGCGACAGCGGTGCGTCGAACAGGCCGACGCGCTTCATGGCCGCGGCGAGCTCGTCGATCGAGGCGCCTGGATGCTCCCGCTCGTAGAGCTCGAAGAGCACCGAGGAAGGATTCCTGTCCTTGAGGTCCGAAAGCCCGAAATCCGAATAAGACAGCCATATATCCTCCCCGAGAGCCCTGGCGAGCTCGATAAGGGCGAAGAACTGAGCCTTCTTCGTCTCTATCCTACCCGCAGAGCTGTAAGGATCGGAGCCCTCAGCAAAAGCGCTCAGATCGCTGTCGAGCAGGAGATAGTCCTCGGAGGGGCTTCCGGGGAAGCCGTCAGCGGAGAGACCGCAGACGCAGAGCAGCTTTCTCGGGCAGCTCATGGCGCCCGGTATCGAACAGACGTGGAGCGCTCCCGCCCTGCTTATCTCGGAGCAGACGCTCCTGGTGAGTATATCGGGGATCATGTCCGCGGGATCGCCGTCCGGGACGAAGGCCGCGTAGGAATCCAGTATCTCCGTGATCACGTTCAGGGCGGCGCGGTCGATGTTTCCGTCCTTGCCGTCACTTCCTGCCCTGATCACCGAAAAGCGCCTCAGGAACGCGCTGATACCGCCGGAGAGGGCCTCGCTGAAGCGCTCCGCCGCGGTGAGGGGATCGAATGCCACGGAAGCCTCTCCCCCGATCAACGCCCTGTACGCGGCCAGCCTCTTCGCGTTCTCCGCGGAGTCGAAGGACAGCCTCAGCGAGCCGCAGAGGACGATGAACTCGTCGAGCTCTTTTCTGCCGAGCTGCCCGCTGCCAACGGTCTCGGCGAGCGCCGTGCGGTCGAATGAATCGCTCGTGATCATGGCGCGCAGGGAATCAATGCCGCTGTAGCCGTGACCCTTC
>JAEENW010000026.1 GCA_016283945.1 Bacillota bacterium | reverse complement strand
CGAGGCGGTGCAGAGCGCGGAGGCTGGAGCGGTCGCGGCCGTCCTCGGACTCAGCGCGACCTACGCCGGACAGGGCTTCGGCGCGGAGCCCGATTCGCTCGCTCCCCTGCTCGTCCCGGCGCTCAGCTACAGCATATTCCCTCCCGCCGGCACCGATCCCGCGGAGGCTTACAGGAAGCTCAGGGTGCTCTCCGAGGAGGATCCCGAGCTTCGCATAGTCTGGGATCCCCACCTCAGGGAGATCCAGGCCCAGCTCATGGGCGAGGTCCAGATCGAGGTGCTCAAGAGCGTCATAGCCGAGCGCTTCGGCATGGACGTGGAGATCGGAAGCGGCAGGATCATGTACCGCGAGACCATAGCCTCCCCCGTCGAGGGCGCGGGCCACTTCGAGCCGCTGCGCCACTACGCTGAGGTGCACCTGCTCATGGAGCCGCTCCCCGCGGGCACCGGGATCATCTACGACACAGCCGTGAGCACGGATGAGCTCGATCTCAACTGGCAGAGGCTTATCATAGGCAACCTCATGGAGAAGAGGCACCTCGGGGTGCTCACCGGCTCTCCCCTGACCGACGTGAAGATCACGCTTATCGCGGGAAGGACCCACCTCAAGCACACCGAGGGCGGCGACATACGCCAGGCCTCGCTAAGGGCTGTGCGGCAGGGTCTGATGAAGGCGCAGAACGTGCTGCTCGAGCCTTATTTCGACTTCGTGCTTGAGGTCCCGCCCGAGCACATAGGCCGCGCCATCTACGACGTCAAGGCCATGCGCGCGGGCTTCGAGGGACCCGAAGAGCTCGCCGGGAACATGGTCATACGCGGCCGCGCTCCCGTGGCGTCGATGCAGGACTACCAGAAGACCCTGCTCTCCTATACCAGGGGCCGCGGCAAGCTCAGCTGCAGGGCCTGCGGCTATTTCCCCTGCCACAACACGGCCGAGGTGGTCGAGAGCATAGCCTACGAGCCCGAGCGCGACGTGGAGAACACCCCCGATTCGGTGTTCTGCTCGCACGGAAGCGGCGTCATAGTCAAGTGGGACAAATCGGACGGCTTCATGCACCTCGACAGCGGTCTCAAGATCAGCGGCGGCGAGGTCTCGCAGGAGTCCCAGCCGAAGCTCAGGGGCGGAAGCCTCGACCTCGACGAGAGGGAGCTCGAGGCCATAATGCTGCGCGAGTTCGGCCCGGCGAAGCGTCCGGTATTCACCCCGGTCGTCTACGAGTACGGAAAGGCCCGCGAGAGGCGCTCAGAGGCCTCCAGGCGCGAGTATCTCATAGTCGACGGGTACAACGTCATATTCGCCTGGGAAGAGCTGAAAAAGGCCGCAGCTGCAGATATAGGGGCCGCGCGCGAAGCGCTCTGGGACCTTCTGGCCAATTACAGGGCCTACCGGGGCTGCGAGACCGTCCTCATATTCGACGGCTACAGGCGCCCGGGTCCTCAGGCGGCCGACGAGCGCGGAGGCGTGCGCATCATGTACACTAAGCAGGGCGAGAGCGCGGACCTGTACATAGAGCGCCTGGTCCGGGAGATGAGAAAGGACTACGCGGTCTCTGTCGTGAGCTCCGACGCGATGATACAGCTCGCCGCCCTCAGGAACGGCGTGCGAAGGATGTCGTCGAGGGAGCTGCAGGACGAGATCGGACGCGCCGGGACCGAGATCAGCGAGATCATAAGCCGGCACGCGCCGCAGAGGATAAAGCTGGCCGACGCGGTCAGGATAACGAAAAAGGACAAGTAGAAAGGCATGGAGAAGGACGGCGGGGACAGGCTCCTCACAGCCCAGATAGAGGACAAGATAAGGACCTGCGCGGAGCAGTATGTGATGACCCATACCGCTTTTTTGGATATGCGCCAGGCGACTCTGGCCGAAAAGGCCGCCTTCGACGCGGGCGCGAGGCGCCTGCTCTTCGGCGGCTTTCCCGACGCCGAGCGCCGCGTGATGATATTCCTTCCGGACTACATGGACGAGGAAGCCGCTCTGGGTCCCGAGAACTGTCCCCTCTCGCTGCTGAAGGTCGAGAGTCCGAAGGGCTCGCGGCCACTCACCCACCGCGACTATCTCGGCTCGCTGATGAACCTCGGGATAAAGCGCGAGGTCGTCGGCGACATAGTCGTGCGCGAAGGCGGAGCCGATATAGTCATACTCAGGGAGATGGAGGACTACCTGCTCAGCTCCTGGGCGAGGGCCGGCAGGAACAGCCTCAGCGTGCGGACGGCGCCGCTCTCGGAGTTCGACCCGGGCGAGGTCAAGACCGAGGAGCTCAGAGACACCGTCGCGAGCCTCAGGCTGGACGCGGTCATATCCTCGGTGTTCAGGCTCTCCCGCGGCAGAGCTCAGGAGGCCGTGCGCCAGGGACTCATCTACGTGAACGGGATGCAGTGCCTCAAGGCCGACGCGGAGGTGAAGCCCGGCGACAAGCTGGTGCTCCGCGGTAAGGGCAAGGCCGTCCTGAGAGAAGCCGGCGGGCTCAGCCGCAAGGGCCGCATCGGGATAGTCGCGGACAGGTATCTTTAGGAGCTCAGCCGGACATCCTGCGACGAGGCTTTGCTTTCATACTGAAGCGGCGGGCGCACCGCGTTCATCCGGCGCCCTGAAGGCGCCAATAACAGCTGTAATAATTATGCGTGCATAATATGCAGCTATTTGCGCTGCGCACATAATATCGATTACGTAAAGAGCGGCTGCTTCATCAGGAAACACAGTTCCTGCGAGCAGCCGCTTCTGCATGCTATACGGCCATTATTCCGGGCACCGCAGCGCCACCCCGGCGTTCCTCAATACCCCCCTACGGATCACATCGTCAGCGCCGGGTTCCGCTGAGCGTCAGATCAGTCCCATCCCGCCCATGACGGTCAGGAACACGAAGAGAGTGAATACGGACAGCAGCGAGGTCACGGCGACTATCTCACCCGCGAGCTCGGCGTTGCCTCCCATCGAGACCGCCGTGCTGTAGGAGTTGACCGCCGCGGGCGAACCGCTGTATATAAGCACCGCTATCAGGTCGGCTCCGCGTATGCCGAAGAGCACGGCGCCGGTCACAAGCACCAGAGGCAGGATGATCAGCTTTCCCGCGCACACCGCGGCTAGCTGCCTCGCCCAGCGCCTCACCGAGTCGGCGCTGAAATCTGCCCCGAGTATGAGCATCGCCGCCGGGGTCGCCATGGCCGAGAGCTTCGAGACCACTCCGCTCATGACGATCTGCGGGAAGCGTATGCCGCTCATGTTCACGGCGAAGCCGATCAGACTGCTCAGCACAAGAGGGTTCAGCGCGATCTTCTTTATCATCTTGGGCAGGCTCGCGCTCCCGCCGCGCGCGGACTCGAACGCTATGGTCGAGCAGATGTTGACTATGGGCGTGATCACTATTATCAGCACGGCTGTCATCCCTATGGAGCTTCCGCAAAAGCTCGACACTATGGGGATCGCCAGCAGGTTGTAGTTGGCCTTGTGGGTGCCCTGCACCACTACCGGCCTAACGGTGGGGTCGGGCTCGCGGCGCGCCGCTATGAGCGATATCACGAGGAAGCTGATCACGCAGGACACCGCCACGTAGAGCGCCACCTTCAGGTCGAAGGCGCTGCCTATGTCGGTGTTGTATATGCTCTGGAAGATGCTCAGGGGCAGGAAGACCTTGAACACCAGCTTGTTCAAGCCTGCCGAGGTCTTCTCGTCCAGCATCCCCGCGCGCCTCAGGCCCGCTCCGACCAGCATAACGGCCAGAAGCGGGAAGACCGCATTGA
>JAEENW010000025.1 GCA_016283945.1 Bacillota bacterium | reverse complement strand
GCGGTCAAGAGAGTGGTGGACGTGTACAGGAACAACTTCTGATCCGGACAGCGCGGCACCCGGGCTGACACGCCCTGCTTGAGCCGCAGCGCGGGAGGGATTTCGATATGATGAAGATGAAGACGTTTATAAACGGCCCGATCGAGACCAACACCTATCTGGTGTGGGACGAGGCGGCGCTCGAGGCCATGATAGTTGATCCCGGCGCGGAGAATCCTCTCATCGCGGACGAGATCGCGAAGCTCGGGCTGGATCCGGTATATATAGTGCTCACGCACGGGCACCATGACCACACCGAGGGCATCCCGTATTTCAGGGGACTGTACCCCGGGATAAAGCTCGTCGCGAGCCGCGCAGAGAGGAAGCTTCTCATGGAGAGGCACGGCTCCTCGCAGGGCGGGATCAGCGCCGACATCGAGGTCAGGGACGGGGATGAGATGAAGCTCGGGGAGAGCCTCATGCGCTTCGTCATGACTCCCGGCCACACCCCGGGCGGCATGTGCGTGTATTTCCCTGAGGAGCAGGTCCTCTTCAGCGGGGATACGCTCTTCTTCGCCTCCGTCGGCCGCACGGACCTTTGGGGCGGCTCGGACGAGGAGCTGATCGCTTCACTTAAGAAGCTCATGGAGCTCTTCCCGGACTGTGTGAAGGTCTATCCCGGCCACATGAAGGAGACCACCATAGGATTTGAGAGGAGATATAACCCCTTTGTTTAGGATCCTCTGCAGAGACGAAAAGGAGAAGGCGAGGCTGCTGGAGGTCGCGAGGCTCTTCGGCCCTGCCGATCTCTTCGATATAAGGTTCGGGGAGGACCTCGAAGCCGACATGGTCCTGCTCTCTTCCGACAGCGATGAGAACAGGGCGGCGTTGTGGCGCGTCCTCAGGGACGCGACCGGCAAGGAGCCCGACTGGGGCATACTCACCGGCGTCAGGCCGGCCAAGCTCTACAGGCTGCTCGGAGACGAGGCGGAGGAGGTGCTCAGGCGGCGCTTCCTGGTGTCTGAGCCCAAGATAGGCCTGCTCAGGGACGTCTGCTCCGTGCAGGACGGCATGGCCTTCGACCGCTCGCCGCAGGCCATAGGCGTCTATGTCGGGATACCGTTCTGCCCGACCCGCTGCAGCTACTGCTCCTTCGCGTCGAATCCCTTCTCCGAGGAGGGTTCAAAGGAATATTTGCGGGCTCTCTTCTATGAAATCTCGCGGATAGGTAGTATAATAAACAGAAATGCCATGTACGCCGAATCGGTGTACATAGGCGGCGGCACGCCGACGAGCCTCTCCGAGGGCGACTTCGAGAAGCTTATGGAGGCGGTGAGCTCTACCTTCGTCTCCGAGCGGACGAGGGAGTTTTCCGTAGAAGCGGGAAGGCCGGACACCATCACCCCGGCGAAGCTCAGGGCCATACGCGGATACGGGGCGGGGCGCGTGAGCGTCAATCCCCAGTCCATGAAGCAGCGCACGCTCGACCTCATAGGGCGCTCTCACAGGACCGAGGACATATACAGCGCCTACGAGATGGTCCGGGAGGCGGGGATACCCTGCGTCAACATGGACCTCATAGCGGGGCTTCCCGAGGAGAGCCCGGAGGACTTCGC
Organism: Bacillota bacterium; assembly: GCA_016283945.1. Lineage (GTDB taxonomy): Bacteria > Bacillota > Clostridia > Peptostreptococcales > Anaerovoracaceae > RGIG2707. The sequence goes on along the minus strand of JAEENW010000025.1, from coordinate 8,516 downwards.
GGACACGCTCGGTAAGGTCATCGCTCTGGACCCGGAGAACGTCACGGTCCACACCCTCGCGGTCAAGAGGGCCTCGCGCCTCATCGAGGAGGACGCGGAGTACAGCTACAGGAGCGCCGAGACCGTAAGAGCCATGCTCTCCGGCTGCGGAGAGACCATGAGGGAAGCCGGCTACAGGCCTTACTACGTCTACCGCCAGAAGCAGATGGCGGGAAACCTCGAGAACACCGGCTGGAGCAAGCCGGGCTTCGAGAGCCTCTACAACGTGCGCATCATGGAGGAGGACCAGACCATACTCGCCTGCGGCGCCGGCGCCATAAGCAAGAGGGTCGGGGCGGACGGAAAGATAGTGCGCGCCGCGAACGTCACCAATTACCGCATATACATCGACAGGATCGATGAGATGATAGAGAGAAAGGAGAATCTCCTCAGATGAACATAAGCATTCCGAAGGGCACGAAGGACATACTTCCCTCCGAGAGCTACCGCTGGCAGTGGCTCGAGGAGCGCTTCAGGCAGACCTGCGCCCGCTACGGATACAGGGAATACAGGACCCCGGTCTTCGAGCACACCGAGCTCTTCCAGAGGGGCATAGGCAGCACGACCGACGTGGTCCAGAAGGAGATGTACACCTTCGAGATAGCCGAGAGGAGCCTCACGCTCAAGCCCGAGGGCACAGCGGGCGTGGTCAGGTCCTTCATCGAGAACAAGCTCTACGCGGGCCAGCTGCCCGCCAAGTTCTACTACATCACCCCGTGCTACAGGTACGAGAAGATGCAGAAGGGCCGCCAGAGGGAGTTCCACCAGTTCGGCATCGAGCTCTTCGGTTCAGACAGCATGCTCGCCGACGCCGAGGTCATAGCCCTCGCGTACGACTTCCTGAGCTCCGTCGGAGTCGAAGGCTTCAGGCTCCACATAAACAGCATAGGCTGCCCCGACTGCAGGGCTGAGTACAGAAAGGCGCTTCAGGACTTCATCAGGCCCAATCTTGACAAGCTCTGCGAGACCAGCCAGAGCCGCTTCGATACCAACCCGATGAGGATACTCGACAGCAAGGATCCTGACGATCAGAAGTATCTCGTCGGCGCCCCGAAGATCACCGACTACCTCTGCGGCGACTGCCGCAAGGCCTTCGCGGAGCTGCAGGACGCTCTCGACGCCCTCGGGATCCCCTACGAGGTCGATCCCGGCATCGTCAGAGGCCTCGACTACTACACCAAGACCGCGTTCGAGTTCGTCTCCGACAGGCTCGGCGCCCAGTCCACGGTCTGCGGCGGAGGCCGCTACGACCATCTCGTCGAGGAGATCGGCGGGCCCGAGATGCCCGGAGTGGGCTTCGGCCTCGGGATAGAGAGGCTGCTGCTCATGATAGAGGCCTGCGGAGCCGAGATCCCCGCAGAGCCCGACTGCGACGTCTTCATCGCCGCCATGGGCGAAAGGGCGCAGAGGGAGGCCGCCAAGCTCGCCGCGAGGCTGAGGAGCTCCGGAGTGAAGGTGCTCACCGATACCTGCGGCAGGGGCCTCAAGGCCCAGCTCAAGTACGCCGACAGGTCGGGGGCCTCGAAGTGCCTCGTCATAGGCGACGACGAGCTCGACAGGGGAGCCGCGCAGCTGCGCGACATGAAGCAGTCCTCGCAGGAGGAGCTTCCGATAGAGGAGGCCCTGGAGAGGATACTGAAGGGATAGATACGGCGGGCCCGAAGGGAAGCTGAGAGCGGACCCGGTACCGGGCCTTCCGAACAGATAGCGGCGCGCCGCCCGGCAGCGCCGGAAGAACAGGGCATTCATCACCGAAAGGATCGATCGAAATGGACACATTACTCAAGAGAACTCATTACTGCGGAGAGCTCAGAAGCAGCGACATAGGCAAGAGAGTCACCGTTGACGGCTGGGTCTCCAAGACCAGGAGCCTCGGAGCGGGGCTCATCTTCTCCGACATCAGGGACCGCAGCGGCATAGTGCAGGTCGTCTTCGGCGACGGCACCCCGGCAGAGACCGTGGCCAAGGCCGCCTCTCTCAGGAGCGAATACTCCGTGGGAGTCACCGGGACCGTGCGCGAGAGGGAGTCGAAGAACGACAAGCTCCCCACCGGCGACATCGAGATCGTAGCCGAGGAGCTCAGCCTCTACTCCGAGTCCGACACGCCCCCGATCTACATCAGGGACGACGACAACGTCTCAGGAGAGCTCAGGCTCAAGTACAGATACCTCGACCTGAGGAAGCCCATGATGCAGAACATGCTCGCCGTGCGCAGCAAGCTCTACCACGTCGTGCGCAACTTCTTCTACGAGAACGGCTTCATCGAGGTGGAGACCCCGGTGCTCGCCAAGCCGACCCCCGAGGGCGCGAGGGACTATCTCGTCCCGAGCCGCGTCAACCCCGGCAAGTTCTACGCGCTCCCGCAGAGCCCGCAGCAGTTCAAGCAGCTGCTCATGATCGCCGGCACCGACAGGTACTTCCAGATAGCCAAGTGCTACAGGGACGAGGACCTGAGGGCTGACAGACAGCCCGAGTTCACCCAGATAGACCTCGAGATGTCCTACGTCGATCAGGACGACATACTCGCCGTGCAGGAGGCCTTCCTCAAGAGGCTCTTCAAGGAGATGCGCGGCATAGACATCCAGACCCCGCTCAGGAGGCTCTCCTGGGACGAGGCCATGAACACCTACGGCAGCGACAAGCCCGACCTCAGGTTCGGCTTCGAGCTCCACGACCTCGCCCCGCTGGTGAAGGACTGCTCCTTCCCCGTCTTCAGGGACGCTCTCGAAAAGGGCGGCAAGGTCATGGGAATTGACATAAAGGGATACTCTGACAAGTTCTCCAGGAAGGACGTCGATAAGCTCACCGACAGCGTCAAGGTGTTCGGAGCCAAGGGCCTTGTCTGGATACGCGTCGAGGAGGACGGCATCCGCTCCTCCGTATCCAAGTTCTTCAGCGAGGACGAGCTCAGGGCGATAGCCGGCGAGTTCGGCGCGGAAAAGAACGACCTCATACTCATCGTCGCCTCCGAGAAGAAGGAGACCGTCTGGAGCTCTCTGGGATTCCTCAGAAGGGACATCGCCGGAAAGCTCGGACTGCTCGACCCGAACAGATTCGAGCTGCTCTGGGTGGTCGACTTCCCGATGTTCGAGTGGTCCGACGAGGAAGGGCGCTTCATGGCGATGCACCACCCGTTCACATCGCCGAAGAAGGAGCACATCCACTACCTCGACACCGACGAGCTCGACAAAGTCTATGCCGACGCCTACGACATAGTCATCAACGGCTACGAGGCCGGCGGCGGAAGCATCAGGATACACGACAGCGCGCTGCAGAAGAAGATCTTCGAGGTGCTCAGGCTCAGCGAGGATGACATCAGGAACCGCTTCGGTTTCTTCATCGACGCCTTCAAGTACGGCGCTCCTCCTCACGGCGGACTCGCCTACGGCCTCGACAGGCTCTGCATGCTGATGCTCGGCACCGACGACATCAGGCAGGTCATAGCCTTCCCGAAGAACCAGAACGCGCAGTGCGTCATGTCCGACGCTCCGACCACGGTGCAGAAGAAGGATCTCGACCTCCTCTCCATCGCGGTAAAGGAAGCCGAGTAGATATGAAGCGGGCCGGAGTATTCGGCGGGAGCTTCGATCCCGTCCACACCGGGCACCTGCTCCTGGCCGAGCAGATGGCCGAGGAGGCCGGGCTGGACGAGGTGATATTCATACCCGCCTTCCGCTCTCCCTTCAAGCTGGCCTCTGACCCGGCTGAAGGGGAGCACAGGCTCAGGATGCTCGAGCTCGCGGTCTCTTCGGAGCCGAAGTTCAGGGTCTCCGACATAGAGCTCAGGCGCGGCGGGGCGTCCTACACCTCCGACACGCTCGACGGGCTCGCCGCGGAAGGAGGGCACGGTGAGCTGTTCTTCATCATGGGGAGCGACTCGCTGCTCGGCCTCGACCGCTGGTACCGCGCCGATCACCTGCTGAAGGAATACAGCTTCCTCGTAGGCCTCAGGAAGGGCGACGACGAGGAGGAGGTCCGGAAAAAGCACGCGGAGCTTCTCGGGCGCTTTCCCGGGGCCCGCATAAGGCTTCTCGAGATCCCCGAGCTGGAGATCTCCTCGAGCGACCTCAGGCTCAGGCATCAGGCCGGGCGAAGCCTCAGGTACGCCGTCCCGGACGCGGTCCTGGAATACATAGACGCGAGCGGCCTCTACACAGGCCTCCTGGAGAAGCTCGAGCGCTTCGCCGAGGAGAGGCAGAACCCCCACAGGCTCGCCCACACGAGGGGAGTCGTGGAATACGCAGAGAAGTACGCGCTCAAATTCGGAGCGGATCCCTTCAAGGCGAAGGCGGCTGCCTGGTTCCACGACAACTACAAGGAGGCCGGCGCCCTCGAGCACGGCCCCAAGGCGGCTGAGGAGCTTCAGAGGCTGTTCGGGATATCTGACCCCGACATACTGAACGCCGTGCGCTACCACACCACCGGGAGGCCCGGAATGAGCCTTCTGGAGATCTGCGTCAAGATGGCGGATCTCCTCGAGCCCGGGCGCAGCTACCCGGAGGCTCAGGAGCTGAGGGAGATGGTCGACGCTTCAGACGACCCGCAGCGCTGCATGTACGAGCTCATCATGAGGGCAAACGATTCACTCTACGCTAAAGGCAAGGTCCCGGCGAAGATATCGCTGGACGCTGTTGAATATTTTAGGAGTAAGTATGGATACTGACATCAGGGAAAAAGCTTTGTTCGCGGCGAGCTTCCTCGACAGCAGGAAGGCCATTGACATCACCGTGATCGACATCTCGGAGAAATCCGGCTTCGCCGACTGCTTCGTGATCGCCTCCGCGGCGAGCCTCAGGCAGCTCGAGGCTCTGAGCTCCGATCTCGATGACAAGATGGCCGAGCGCGGCTGGATCTCGGGACACACCGAGGGCAAGGGCGACAGCGGCTGGATCCTCATCGATTTCGGCGATGTGATCGTAAATCTCTTTACCATCGAGCAGAGAGAGCATTATAATCTGGAGAAGCTCTGGGGCGACTGCGTGCGCGTGGATTTCGAGCCCGCGAAGGAGCAGGCGTAGGGCGCTGATAAGGAAAGGAACCGCAACATGAACGAACGTTACTACGCTCAGGCTATAGAGCTGAAATGGCAGAAGAAGTGGGCCGACGCGGAGCTCTTCAAGGTCTCCGAGGATAAGGACAGGTCGAAGAAATACTACCTGCTCGAGATGTTCCCGTATCCGAGCGGCAATCTTCACATGGGCCACGTGCGCAATTATTCCATCGGAGACGTTGTGTCCAGGACCCTCAAGATGCAGGGCTACAACGTCCTTCATCCCATGGGCTACGACAGCTTCGGCCTCCCCGCCGAGAACGCGGCGATCAAGCACAACACTCACCCCGCCGTCTGGACCTCCTCTAACATCGAGAACATGAACAAGCAGCTCAAGAGGCTCGGACTGTCCTACGACTGGGACAGGGAGGTGCAGACCTACAGAGAGGACTACTACCGCTGGATGCAGTGGCTCTTCATCGAGTTCTGGAAGAGGGGGCTCGCCTACAAGAAGGAGAATCCCGTCAACTGGTGCCCGAGCTGTCAGACCGTGCTCGCCAACGAGCAGGTCGTCGACGGCAAGTGCGAGCGCTGCGGAACTCCCGTCACCAAGAAGAAGCTCTCCCAGTGGTACCTCAAGATAACCGAATACGCCGACAGGCTGCTCGACGATCTCGACGAGCTCCCCGGCTGGCCCGAGAAGGTCAAGACCATGCAGCGCAACTGGATCGGCCGCTCCGAGGGCACCGAGGTCGAGTTCAGGATCAAAGATATGGACGAGACCGTCACGGTATTCACCACCAGGGTGGACACCCTGTTCGGCACCAGCTTCATGGTCGTATCCCCCGAGCTCGAGTTCGCCGAAAAGCTCATCGAGGGAGGCGGCTACGAGAAGGAGTGCCGCGAGTACCAGGAGCAGGCCAAGCGCATGAGCGACATCGAGAGGACCTCGCTCACCAAGGAGAAGACCGGACAGTTCACGGGCCGCTACGCGGTAAACCCCGTGACCGGAGCCGACCTTCCGATCTACCTCGCCGATTACGTACTGCTCGGCTACGGCACCGGCGCCGTCATGGGCGTTCCTGCCCACGACCAGAGGGACTTCGAGTTCGCGACCAAGTTCGGCCTCGACATCATCCCCGTCGTCGATCCCGGCAGGGAGGACGTGGACGTCGAGCATCTCACCCAGGCCTTTGAGGCTGAGGGAAAGATGATCAATTCCGGCAAGTACAACGGAATGGACAACGAGGACGCCATCGCTGCCATCAGGGCCGACCTCGAGCAGCGCGGCATCGCGAAGAAGACCGTGAACTATAAGCTGAGGGACTGGCTCATATCCAGGCAGAGATACTGGGGCTGCCCGATCCCGATGGTATACTGCGAGGAGCACGGCTGGCAGCCCGTGCCCGAGGACCAGCTCCCGGTGCTGCTCCCGACCGACGTCGAGTTCACCGGAAAGGGCGAGTCGCCCATCGCGACCTCCCCGAGCTTCCAGAACGCCGTCTGCCCGATATGCGGAAAGCACGCCGTGCGCGAGGTCGACACCATGGACACCTTCCTGGATTCGTCCTGGTACTTCCTGCGCTACTGCGATCCTCATAACGACAAGGAGCCTTTCTCCAAGGAGAAGGTCGATTACTGGATGAACGTCGATCAGTACATCGGCGGAATCGAGCACGCCATACTGCACCTGCTCTACTCGAGGTTCTTCACCAAGGTCCTCTACGACATGGGCATGGTCAGCTGCAGCGAGCCGTTCAAGAACCTCCTTACCCAGGGCATGGTCCTGAAGGGAGGCACAAAGATGAGCAAATCCGTGGGCAACGTCGTTTCCCCGGATGAGATAGTTGAAAGATTCGGAGCGGATACCGCGAGGCTCTTCATACTCTTCGCGGCGCCCCCCGAGAAGGAGCTCGAGTGGTCGGATACCGGGGTCGAGGGAAGCTACCGCTTCCTGAACAGGGTCTACAGGCTCATATATGAGCTGGCGCCCCAGATCGAGAACATTCCCCGCGTATACACCGCCGAGACCAAGGAAGACAAGCAGCTTGCGTTCGCCCTGAACTCCGCCGTAAAGAGGGTCACGGGCGACGTCACCGGAAGGTTCAACTTCAACACCGCGACCTCCGCGATCATGGAGCTGGTGAACGAGATGTACTCCTACAAGGAGCTCGAGGACGTCAACATGGGCCTGCTCGCGGACGCCTGCGACAAGACCGTTCTCCTCCTCGCCCCGTTCGTGCCGCACATCTGCGAGGAGCTCTGGGAGGGCCTCGGACACGAGGGCTTCGTGTCCGAGCACGCCTGGCCTGAGTGCGACGAGAGCGCCCTCGTGAAGGACACTGTCGAGATCGTGGTGCAGATCAACGGCAAGGTGAGGGGCAGGATGGACGTTCCCGCCGGGCTCTCGAGAGAGGAGCTCCAGGAGACGGTCATGGCCTCTGACGAAGCCAAGGCGCTGATCGACGGCAAGACGGTCGTCAAGGTTATCAGCGTGCCCGGAAAGCTGCTTAACATCGTAGTCAGGTAGTTTTACGGAAAGGAAAAAATGGCACAGAGATCGAGAACGAGAAGCGCTAAGAAGAAATTAAAGATAATACCCCGCGGCGGGCTGCACGAGATAGGAAAGAACCTCACCGTCATCGAGTACGGGGACGACATACTGCTCATAGACTGCGGCATGGCGTTCCCGGACGACGACATGTTCGGCATAGACGTGGTCATCCCGGACTTCACGTACCTACGGGAGAACATGTCCAAGATCAAGGGACTGATCATCACGCACGCCCACGAGGACCACATCGGTGCGGTACCGTACCTCCTGCAGAACTTCTACGTACCCATTTACGGGACCAAGCTCACGCTCGGCTTCATAAGGTCGAAGCTCAGGGAGCACAGGATCAGCGCCGATCTCAGGGAGATACAGCCCGGAGAGAACATACGCATAGGCTGCTTCAAGATCGAGGCCCTGCACACGACCCACTCGGTCGCGGATTCGCTCGCCTTCGCCATCACGACACCGGTGGGAGTCATCTTCCACACGGGAGACTTCAAGATGGACCTCACGCCCATGGACGGCGCCACCCTCGACTTTTCGAGGATAGCCCAGATAGGGGACGAGGGCGTGCTGCTGCTGATGAGCGACAGCACCAACGTGGAACGGGAAGGCTTTTCCGATTCCGAACGCTCCGTGGGCTATAATCTGGACAAGATCTTCTTCAACGCCAAGGGCCGCATCATCCTCACTTCCTTCGCTTCCCATGTGCACCGGGTGCAGCAGGCCATCTGGGCCGCTCACCGCACCGGCCGCAAGGTGGCGGTCTGCGGCCGCGGCATGCAGAATATGGTGACCGTGGCTTCCCAGATGGGCTATCTGGAGATACCGGACAACACCCTGATCGACGTGGACGAGATCGGCAGCTATCCCTCCAACCGGGTGGTGGTCCTCACCTCCGGCTCCCAGGGCGAGCCTTTGTCCGGCCTGACC
>JAEENW010000024.1 GCA_016283945.1 Bacillota bacterium | reverse complement strand
CTATCCGTTGAGCTACTGTCGCAAGCAGGAGATATTATATAACCGTGATCCGAAAATGTAAAGTGCAAATCTGCCGATAAGCTTTTATATTATTTTGATATACTGCTCAAAAACGCCCCTGCGGGGCTTTTCAACATATACCCCAGCGTATATAATCATCGCGCCCGCAATAGTATCGCTGGGGGGACGGCGCAGGAGCCGCGGAAGGGAGTTCAAATGAGGATCTGCGTTCTCAACGGAGATAAAGTCAATTTCGACGGAACCGTCGATTACGGCGTACTCGGAAGCGAGGTGACGGTCCACGGCGACTGCACGAGCGCGGACTACGCGGCGTTTGCGGAGGGCTTCGACATCATAGTCAGCAAGGAGCTCCCCATAAGCAGGGAGGACATATACGCCCTTCCCTCCTGCGTCAAGATGATAGCCGAGGCCGGTACGGGCTACAACAACATAGACCTGGAGGCCTGCCGCGAGCGCGGGATCGCGGTCATCAACGTGCCCGCGTACAGCTCCGAGAGAGTCGCCCACACGGGGATAATGCTCATGCTCGGCCTCGCCTCCTCCATGAGGAAGCAGATCGGCATGATAGACCGCGGCGACTACAGCAACTTCAGCGAGCACCTCATGGTCTCCCACACCGAGCTCAACGGCAAGACCATGGGGCTCATCGGTACAGGCCACATCGGGCAGAAGACCATAGCGATCGGCCGCGCCCTGGACATGAACGTCATCGCCTATAAGCCCGGAAGGCACACCGCCGATGTCGAGTACGTAAGCCTCGACGAGCTCCTAGAGCGCTCCGACTACGTGTTCATGCAGTGCCCTCTCAAGCCCGAGACCTACCACATGATAGGCAGCGAGCAGCTCGCGAAGATGAAGCCGACTGCCTTCATCATCAACACCGCCCGCGGAGCTCTCATCGACGAGAGCGCCCTCATCAAGGCACTAAGAAGCGGTAAGATCGCCGGAGCGGGGCTCGACGTTCAGGAGAACGAACCGCTTTCAGCTGACTCTCCCCTCTTCAAGATGGAGAACGTGATAGTGACTCCGCACATGGGCTGGAAGGGTCTCGAGACCCGTCAGAGGCTCGTGAGCATACTCGCCGACGGAATACGCTCCTTCGAGGCCGGCGGCACCCTCAACAGGGTCGACATAGTGCCGGGCAGCGTCCAGCTCTCTAAGGCTGCCGAAAAGTAGATTCCGCGCCGCGCTTTCGGGCTTCGCCCGGTCGCGTTCCGGGCAGATACACCGAATAAATGATCCCCGTTCCGGATATCCGGAACGGGGATCTTCGCGTCTTTATGAATGGCTGTGAGGCTTATTTGTCGACCACTCTGTCGACGAACTCCTTGGAAAGCCCGATGTATCCGGCGGGATCCATGATCTCCCTGAGCTTGGCCTCGGAGATGTGATCCTTGAGCCTCTCGTCGGCGAGGATGAGATCGACGATGTTCTTCTTCTCGTTTATCGCGGTCATGCAGAGCTCGTTGATGATGTCGTGAGCCTCGATGCGGCCGATCTCTCCGCCGATGTACATCATGATGCCCTCGGTGAAGATGAGCCCGTGGAGCTTCTCGATGTTGAGAGCCATGACGTCCTCGTGCACCTCCATGTTGGAGACGAGCCAGATGGCCTTGTCGAGAGCCGCGTCGGTGATCTCGGAAGCCCTCTCGATGGAGTAGTTCTCGAAGGAGAGCATTCTGGAGTCGCGCTCGTTGGTGCCCTCGGAGGCGTTCATGATCTCGGTCATGCAGGAGCGGATCGCCCTGCCGTAGCCGGCCACGTAGCAGGCGTTGAACGGGTTCCTCTTGTGAGGCATGGTGGAGCTTACGCCCGAGCCGGCCTTGAAGCCCTCGGAGATCTCGCCGACCTCGGTCTTGGCCTCGATGTAGATCTCGTTGCCGATGCGGCCGATATCGCAGGTGAGGATGCTGAGGACGGAGACGTACTCGAGCAGTCTGTCGCGGGTGGCGTACCAGGCGATGTCAGGGCAGCTGAGCCCGAGCTCCTTCATGAGCCCCTCGAGGAGAGGGATGCCCTTGTCGTGATCGTAGGTCGCGAAGGTGCCGACGGCTCCTCCGAACTGTCCGGTCATGATGCGGGGCTTGGCCTGCTCCATGCGCTCGATCGAGTGATTGAGGGCGTCGACCCACATGGCGAGCTTGAAGCCGAAGGTCAGAGGAACGGCCTGCTGGTCGTTAGTGCGGCCTATCATGACGAGGCCCCTGTACTGCCTGGCCTTGTCCGCGATGATATCCCTGAGCCTGACGGTCTTGTCGTA
>JAEENW010000023.1 GCA_016283945.1 Bacillota bacterium | reverse complement strand
CTCTGGCCGGTCTGTGGATGGCGGGATCCTGGCACTCGACTACTCCGAGAGCGTCGATATCGGTGCGGAGGCCGATGATGGGGCCGGGCTTGCCGGTCTCGAGAATGGCTACGACGCCGGTGAAGCCGTCTTTGAACTTCTCGGCGTAGGGCATGATAGCGCCTTCATCGAGGGCTCTCTGGTATACCATGTCGAGCTCGTCCTGGGGAGGAAGTCCCATTCTGTCCTCGGCCTTGATGCACTCCTTGCCCATGAGTATCCTGCAGGGAGCCTTGTCGTAACCGAGCTTGACGAGGTGATCGGCGATGATGGAGCAGGTCCTGACCTCGTGCCAGCCGCCCTCGGCGTGCTTATGGAAGTCCTGCCTATTCTTGGTGGCCCAGTCGAGCTTGGTATCGATGAAGGCCGACATTTCTTTGTAGAGTTCGTTTGCCATTTAGCGTTTCCTTTCTTGAAATATAAAAACTGCGTTTGAAACGTTTGGATGAACTGAAAGCCGTAAAAACCGCGGAGAGCAGCCCCTTCAGCGGAAGAGGCTGCTCTTTAAGCAGATGTTATTTGGTCAGTCCCATGAGGTAGGTGACGGCGGCGCAGAAGAACTTGGCGCCGTTGGCCAGGTACTCCTCCTGGATATCGTAGGTCACGGCGTGGCCGGGAGCCGCGAACGGGCTCAGGCAGCGGAAGAAGCAGGTCTGTCCGCCGTGCTCCTGGACTCTCTGAGCCATGTAGGAGAAGTCCTCGGAGCCGTTGCCCTCCTTGATGCCGAGAGGGGCGAATCCGAGCCTGTCAGCAAGGTCGAAGAGCTCCTTGGTGAAGTCGGTGGTGTCGAGATATACGCTGGGAGTGGAGCCCATCTCCTTGATCTGGGCGGTGCAGCCGTGCATCGCGGCGGCGTGCTCGATGATCCTCTTGGCGTAGGGTACGAGGTAGTCGAGCGAGGGCTGGTTGAGTCCTCTGAGCTCCATGACCATCTTGACTCTGTCGCAGACTACGTTTCTGCCGGAGCCGGCGGTCACCTGGCCGACGTTGATCCTGGCGTCGCCTACGGAAGCCCTGGGGATGCCGTAAACGCCCTGGACGATCGCGGCCATCGCGAGCATAGCGTTGTTGCCGTTCTCAGGAGAAGCAGCGTGGCAGGCCTTGCCGGTGAGATAGACGTCCCACTTGGCGTTAGCCATGTTGAGGGAGTGGTTGAACTGCAGCTTGGCCTTGCTGCCCTCGGGGAGCGGGCTCATGTGGACGCCGATCATGTAGTCGACGTCATCGAGGATCCCGGACCAGGCGATGCCGCGGGCGCCTCTTACGCCCTCCTCAGCGGGCTGGAAGACGATCTTTACGGTTCCGCAGAGCTGATCCTTGTACTTCATGAGGGTCTCGGCGACGGTCATTCCGATGGTGGCGTGTCCGTCGTGGCCGCAGGCGTGCATCTCGCCCGGATGGATGGAGGCGAAGCCCTCTCTGGCCGGTCTGTGAACGGCGGGATCGAGGCACTCGACTACGCCGAGGGCGTCGATATCCTGGCGGAGGCCGATGATGGGGCCGGGCTTGCCGGTCTCGAGGATGGCGATAACGGAGGTGAATCCGTCCTTGAACTTCTCGGCGTAGGGCATGATGGCGCCCTCATCGAGAGCTCTCTGATATACGAAATCGAGTTCTTCCTGATCGGGAAGGCCCATGCGCGCGTCGGCGTCGAAGCACTCCTTGCCCATGAGGATCTTGAAGGGAGCCTTGTCGTAGCCGAGCTTGACGAGGTGATCGGCGATGATGGAGCAGGTCCTGACTTCGTGCCAGCCGGCTTCGGCGTGCTTGTGGAAATCCTGGCGTCTTTCTCTCATCCAATCGACCTTGGTATCGATGAAAGCCGCCATCTGACCATAGAGTTCGTTTGCCATATGTTTTCTCCTTCCGTATAACATCCGCAATCAGCCGGAAGAAAAGTCTGCCGGCATTGCATAATCAATCACGATAGATTATATCAATTTTGGACAAAAAGAACAACACAGCTCGCGCGGGCGAGCTATGCTGTATTGATATATATCTATCTTGAAAATCGATCAATCCTTGAGCTGCAGGCCGTTTCTGTCTCTGAAGCGCCCTGTCGCGATCATCACGATGTCTATGAGCCAGCCGATCCCGAACAGCCCGACGGTGAAGATGTAGATGATGCCCATGAAGTACTTCCCCACGTAGAAGTGATGCACTCCGAAGAGGCCGAAGAATATGCAAAGGAGCAGAGCGATAGGCTTGCTGTAGGGCGAGTACCTGATGGGAACGGTGCGGGCCCTGCCCTCCTGCTGCATCTGGCGCACTGCCTCCGGGGTTCCGAGCGGGACCTTAGGACGGCTCGTGTACACCGCGGCTCCTCCGAAAATGAGCATGGCCATCCAGACCCCGATGAAGAGGTCCTGCACCGTGCCCTCGGCAAAGAACAGCGGAGCGAAGAACAGGCCCATAAGGGCTAGCCAGCGCAGCCTGAGCTTCTCCCACTGCGCCCTCTTCTCCTCGTACTGCTCGTCGCGTCTGACAGTATCGTCGTATTCTCTGGCTCTCTGGTCGATCTTCGCCCGCTCGAGCCTGTACTTGCGGATGTACTCGTCGTCTATGAGCATCTTGTTTCCGCAATACTCACAGTAGTACAGCCCTTTTTTCTCGTCGAATCTCAGCGGAGCCCCGCAGGACGGGCACTCCAGCTCCTGGACTTTGGACATATCTGAAACTCCCAAATGAAAGCGCGTAACATCATTGACACGAAGATTGTAATATCCCCGCGCTTTTCAGTCAATAGCGCCCTGCCCTTCAAAAAACGCGGAGAGCCGGAAGGCGCTTGCGCTCTCCGGCTCTCCAAAGGAGATCAGATATCGTCGTTATTTGGTGAGTCCCATGAGGTAAGTCACCGCGGCGCAGAAGAACTGGGCTCCGTGCGGGAGATCCTTCTCCTGGATGTCGAAGGTCACGGCGTGGCCCGGAGCGGGATAATCGCTCAGGCAGAGGAAGAAGCAGCTCTTTCCGCCCCTCTCCATGACTCTCTGGGCCATGTAGGTGTAGTCCTCGGAGTTGGTGTCGGGATGAGGGTCTACGGTCTTGAAGCCGAGGCGCTTGGCGAGAGCGTTGAGCTCGTCAACGAAGCCCTTGTCGTCGAGCGGATAGCAGGGAGTCTCGCCCATCTTGACGATCTCGGCGGTGCAGCCGTGCATCGCGGCGGCGTGCTCGATGATCCTCTTGGCGTAGGGAACGAGATAGTCGAGTGCAGCCTGGGTGTAGCCCCTGAGCTCCATGACCATCTTGACCCTGTCGCAGACGACGTTGCGTCCGGAGCCCGCGGTCACCTGGCCGACGTTGATGGCGGTGTTGCCAAGGGAGGCTCTGGGGATGCCGTAGATGCCCTGAACTATGGCTGCCATCGCGAGCATGGCGTTGTTTCCGTGCTCCGGGGTCGCTGCGTGGCAGGCCTTGCCGGTGAGGTAGACGTCCCACTTGGCGTTGGCCATGTTCATTCCGTAGAGGAACTGAAGGTCGGCGCCCTTGTTCTCGCCTCTGGCGCCCATGTGGACTCCGATCATGTACTGAACGTCGTCGAGCACTCCGGAGTAAGCGATGGACTTAGCTCCCCTGACGCCCTCCTCGGACGGCTGGAATACGATCTTGACGGTGCCGCAGAGCTGATCCTTGAACTTCATGAGGGTCTCGGCGACGGTCATTCCGATGGTGGTGTGGCCGTCGTGTCCGCAGGCGTGCATCTCGCCCGGATGGATGGAGGCGAAGCCCTCTCTGGCCGGTCTGTGGGACGGATCCTGGGACTCGACTACGCCAAGAGCGTCCATGTCCTGCCTGAGGCCGATGACGGGGCCGGGCTTGCCGGTCTCGAGTATGGCGACGATGGCGGTGTGGCCGTCCTTGAACTTCTCTGCGTAGGGCATGATCGCGCCCTCGTCGAGAGCTCTCTGATAGATGAAGTCGAGCTCCTCCTGGTCGGGAAGGCCCATCCTCTCCTCTTCAGCCATGCACTCCTTGCCCATGAGTATCCTGCAGGGAGCCTTATCATATCCGAGCTTTACGAGGTGATCCGCTACGATCGAGCAGGTCCTTACCTCGTGCCAGCCGGCCTCGGCGTGCTTGTGGAAATCCTGGCGCCTCTCCTTCATCCATTCCGCTTTGGAATCGATGTAGGAAGCCATTTCTCTGTAAAGTTCGTTAGCCATTTCGTTTTAGGTCCTTTCATTGAAACGATATATGGGCGGCGGCTTGATGCCGCCGCTCTATATGCTTTGATTATATTACTATTGGAGCCATTCGGACCA
Source organism: Bacillota bacterium (assembly GCA_016283945.1). GTDB lineage: Bacteria > Bacillota > Clostridia > Peptostreptococcales > Anaerovoracaceae > RGIG2707. Next base: position 2,128 of record JAEENW010000023.1, on the reverse strand, counting down.
TAAAACGAGTCATCCCGGCCCATACCAATTGTCTATTCTGATCATAGACAGGGGCTATCACTGCGCGTCCGCTATTTGGTGAGTCCCATCAGGTAGGTCACCGCGGCGCAGAAGAACTGGGCTCCGTGCGGGAGATCCTTCTCCTGGATGTCGTAATTGACCGCGTGGCCGGGGGCGGGATAATCACTCAGGCAGCGGAAGAAGCAGGACTTTCCTCCCCTCTCCATGACTCTCTGCGCCATGTAGGTGTAATCCTCGGAGTTGGTCCCGGCCTGCGGGTCTCTGGTCTTGAAGCCGAGCTTCTTCGAGAGCGCGCAGAGCTCGTCGACGAAGGCCGGATCGTCGATGGGATAGCACGGGGTGGCTCCCATGACCTTGATCTCGGCGGTGCAGCCGTGCATCGCGGCGGCGTGCTCGACTATCCTGCGGGCGTAGGGCTCGATGTAATCGAGAGCTGCCTGAGTGTAGCCTCTGAGCTCCATCACGATCTTGACTCTGTCGCAGACCACGTTTCTGCCCGATCCGGCTTCCACGACACCCACGTTGATCGCGGTGTTTCCGTAGGAAGCCCTGGGAATTCCGTAGATGCCCTGGACCAGCGCGGCCATCGCGAGCATGGCGTTGTTGCCGTTCTCGGGAGAGGCGGCGTGGCAGGCCTTGCCTGTGAGGTAGACATCCCACTTGGCGTTAGCCATGTTGGTGTCGTATCCGAAGCCTATATCGTAATCCTGTCCCCTGCGGGGTCCCATGTGCACGCCGATCATGTACTTGACGTCGTCGAGCACTCCGGAGTAGGCGATGGACTTGGCGCCCCTGACTCCCTCTTCGGCCGGCTGGAATACGATCTTGACGGTCCCGCAGAGCTGGTCCTTGAACTTCATGAGAGTCTCAGCGACGACCATGCCTATGGTGGTGTGACCGTCGTGTCCGCAGGCGTGCATCTCGCCGGGATGGATCGAGGCGAAGCCCTCCTTCGCGGGCCTGTGAGCGGGATCCTGGGACTCGACTACGCCGAGAGCGTCCATATCCTGGCGCAGTCCGATGATGGGGCCGGGCTTGCCGGTCTCGAGTATGGCGACTATGCCGGTGAAGCCGTCCTTGAACTTCTCGGCGTAGGGCATTATCGCGCCCTCGTCAAGCGCTCTCTGGTAGATGAAATCGAGCTCCTCCTGATCGGGGAGGCCCATCCTCTCCTCAGCCGCCATGCACTCCCTGCCCATGAGTATCCTGCAGGGAGCCTTGTCGTAGCCGAGCTTTACGAGGTGATCCGCTACGATGGAACAGGTCCTGACCTCGTGCCAGCCCGCTTCGGCGTGCTTGTGAAAGTCCTGGCGCCTCTCCTTCATCCATCCGGCCCTGCTGTCGATATAATCCGACATTTGTTTGAACAGTTCATTCTCCATATGGTCTTCCTCCCGGCCGATGCTTCGGCCTGTTCTGTTTGGAGATATAAGTTAGCATATGCTAATTATATTGTGCTGCAAACCTATTTTCAAGTGTGATATCGGCAAGCTTCAGAACAACGTCAAAAGGGACCCGGATGTACCGGGTCCCTTTCTCTGAGTCTTATAGACGCTGTAAAGTGCCGCGTATTAGTTGGTGAGTCCCATGAGATGGGTGACCATGGCGCAGAAGAACTTGCTGCCGGTGGGCAGATCCTCCTCCTGGATGTCGAAGGTCACGGCGTGGCCCGGAGCGGGATAATCGCTCAGGCAGCGGAACATGAGGGATTTGCCGCCTCTCTCCATGACTCTCTGAGCCATGTAGGTGTAGTCCTCGGAGTTGGAGCCGGCCTTCGGCTCGAGAGTCACGAATCCGAGGTTCTTGGCGAGCTGGTTCATCTCATCTACGAAGTCCTTGTCGTCGATGGGATAGCAGGGAGTCGCGCCCATCATCTTGATCTCGGCGGTGCAGCCGTGCATCGCGGCGGCGTGCTCGATGATCCTTCTGGCGTAGGGCTCAAGATACTCGAGGGAGGCCTGGGTCAGTCCTCTGAGCTCCATGACCATCTTGACTCTGTCGCAGACTACGTTTCTGCCGGAACCCGCGGTCACCTGGCCGACGTTGATCCTGGCATCGCCGACGGAAGCCCTGGGGATGCCGTAAACGCCCTGAACGATGGCGGCCA
>JAEENW010000236.1 GCA_016283945.1 Bacillota bacterium | reverse complement strand
GGGCCGGCGCGGCCGCGGGATGCAGCCGCCGGCGCCCTCTTTCATCCTCTATATCTGCCCGCTCTTCCTGAGCTCCTCAGCCATCTCGGAGAGCTTCGCGAGCCTGTGGTTGAGCCCAGATTTCTTCAGCGGCGGATCAAAGAGCTCCGCGAGCTCGGCGAGGCTGAGCTCCGGATTCTCGGTCCTGAGCCTCGCGGTCTCCCTGAGCCTCTCGGGCAGGAAGCTCATTCGCCCGCTCCTCTCGATGAGCCTTATGTCCGCGATCTGCTTCTGCGCCGCCGATACAGTCTTGTCGAGATTGGCGTTCTCGCAGTTTCCTATGCGGTTGAGGCGGTTCTTCATCTGGCGGCCTATCATGCTGTCCTGCAGCTTGAACATCTGGCCGGTGGCGCCGATCACGCTCAGAAAGTCCGCTATCTGCTCCCCGTCCTTGAGGTAGACGAGGTATTTGCCTCCGCTCTGGGATATGCCGGGCTTAAGGCTGAAGCTCCCCATGAGCCTCTTCACGTCCTCGGCCATCGCGCGGCTGCTGCAGCCGATCTGCATGTGGTAGCCGCGGCTCGTGAGCCCACTTATAGAGCCGGAGGCCATGAAGAGCCCCCTTAGAGCCGCCCTCTTGCAGCAGCGCTTTTTAACGACCTGCTGGTCGAGCCCGTCGGTGAAGTAGTTGCTTCCCTCCTTGACCGAGAGTATGCCGGTCTCGCGGAGTATCGCCTCCGCGCCGTGCTCCGCCCTGAGCCTCAGCCCGTAGGAGCGCCCGCCGCCCACGGGAGAGCTCTCCTCGACGGAGATCTCGGCCATGGAGCCGAAGTAGTTCTTTATGAGCGATGCGTAGCACCTCGCGACCGCGGGGTTCTCGGTGCTGACCCTGAGGCCCAGCCCGCCCGCGAGGGTTATAGTCCCGGCGCATCTCAAAAACCCGGAGATCTGCGCCAGCTGGCAGCATTTCTTTCCGGGATCTATGAGGGTAAGCTCCTTTTTCGCGTCCGAGGTGAAGGACATGTCTGCTTACTTTCTGCTCTCGAGCTCTCTGTGTATGATATTCGCGCTGATGCCGGCGGCCCTCAGCCTCGCGGCGATCTCGTCCGCCATGACGACGCTCCTGTGCCTGCCGCCGGTGCAGCCCAGCGCGAGGCATAGGTGGTACTTGCCCTGCTTGATGTAGTGAGGCGCGAGCCTGACCACGTCGCCCGCGACCTCGTCCGCGAAGGCCGAGCTCTCGGGGAAGCGCAGCACGTACTCGCGTATCTTCTTGCTGCGCCCGGTGAGGTTCTTCAGCGACGGCACATAGTATGGATTCGGTATGAAGCGCACGTCGAGCACCCAGTCGGCCTCCTGCGGGACGCCGAACTTGTAGCCGAAGGATTCGACCGTGACGGAGAGCTGCGCGCCCTCCTCGCCTGGGAGCAGGAGTCTCTTGATCTCCTCGTAGAGCTCCGCTACCTTGAAGCCGGAACTGTCTATGACTATGTCGGCCGCGTCGCGCACGTAGGCGAGCTTCTCGCGCTCGGTGCGTATGGCCTTGGCGACGTCTCCGTCCCTGTCGAGGGGATGGGTGCGCCTGGTCTCCTTGTAGCGCCTTATGAGCACCGCGTCGCTCGCCTCGATGAAGAGTATGCGCATCTCGACGCCGCTCCTTCTGAGCTCCTGCAGGGTCTCCCTGAGGTCGTCGAAGAACAGGCCTCCCCGGATGTCGACCACGAAGGCGACCTTCTCGAGCTGGCCAGGGCTTTTTGATACGAGCTGTATGAAATCCGCCATGAGCCTCGGCGGTATGTTGTCAATGCAGTAGTAGCCTATGTCCTCAAGGCAGTTTACGGCCTGGCTCTTCCCCGCTCCGGAGAGGCCGGTGACCATGAGCAGTTCCATCGTTACTCCTCTGATTCAAACGATAAGCTTGTCCTATCCTGTTAAACGATCCTGAGATTGACTATGCGTGAGAGCTGCAGGCCCGCCTCGCGCGCCCTCTGAAGGGCTTCTCCGACGCGCCCGACGTTCTCAGGGCGGTGCGCGTCGCTTCCGAGCACGAAGTTCGCCTCGCTCTCAGCCGCGGTCCTTATGCTCTCCACGCTGAGCTCGCCGTGCTTCTCGTTGATCTCAAGAAGCGTGCCGCGCCTCGCGCAGCAGGCCGCGACCTCCGCTATGTCGACCGGGTTCTTCGCCCCCGGATGGCTTACGGCGTAGATATCGTTGCTCTCGACCGCCGAGATGATGAGATCCGTGTTGCGGTTCCTCGCTCCGGCGCTGGTGCGCCCCGTAAGGCTTCCGACGATCCCTCCCGCGTGTATGAAGAAGGCACTCACCGGCCGCTCGCCGAATACCCCGTAGTGATAGCCCGCAATGATGAAATCGAAGAGCTTCTGGTCCTCGGAGGAGATGTCCAGATGCCCCGAGCGGTTGATGATGTTCGCCTCGGCGCCGAGCAGGACCTTGAGCCCCGGGATCTCCCGGGATACCGCCTCTATGTCGCGGCGCATGGAGCCCACGTCGCTCATCCGGAAGCCGTAGCCGACGTGGCCGGGGCCGTGGTCGGCTATGCCCAGGACCTCGAGCCCCGCGGCGGAAGCCGCCCTCGCGTTGTCCGCGATAGTGCCCTTGCCGTGGGAATAGACCGTGTGAGTGTGGAGGTCGAAGCACAGGGGGGATATGAAGCTCTCCGCTCCCGCGAGCTGCCTTTCCTCAGCCAATGATCCTCACCTCCGGCTCGAGCATGACCCCGAAGCGGTGCATGACGCTCTCCTGAACTATGTGCATGAGCTTTATGACATCGGAGACGTCCGCGTCCCCGGTGTTGACTATGAAGCCGGCGTGCAGCGGCGAGACCTGCGCCCCGCCCACGCTGACGCCCTTGAGGCCGCAGTCCTCTATCAGCTTGCCCGCGAAGTAGCCCTCGGGGCGCTTGAAGAAGCTGCCGGCGCTGGGAAGGTCAACGGGCTGCTTGCTGACCCGCCTGGCGTTTAGATCGTCCATGACTGCCTCGATCGCGGAGCGCTCTCCCGGCACGAGCTCCATCCTTGCCGAGAGTACGAGTTCGCCGCTCTCCATGA
>JAEENW010000235.1 GCA_016283945.1 Bacillota bacterium | reverse complement strand
AAGCTCCTCCGGCAAGCTGAAGACCGCTCCTGCCCGTCCAGCGGCGTCCGTGAGCGGCCGCAGCAGCCTCAGGGACCTCACCGGCGTCATGCTCGAGGACAGGAAGAACGACTGGCTGGCGAAGCAGCTGCGCGAGGAGGCCAACATAGCCAGGCGCAGCGATCTCGATCTGGGCGCGGCTCACGAGAGGGAGTGCGCCGCCGACGACCTGAGAAAGGCCAGCAGAAAGAAGAGATAGCGCTGAGTCCGGCAGCAGCGGCGCGGCGCCTGAAGGCCGCCGGCTGCCCGCTTCCCGGGCGCAGCTTTCACGCGCATGGAGGTGGTCACGATGAATCTCAACGAGAAGATGGAACGCTACGTGGAGGAGAACTTTGAGGGGCTCAAGCAGCTGATCCGCGATCTCTGCGCCATCCCCGCGCCCTCCCATCACGAGGAGAAGCGCGCCGAGTTCTGCAAGGCGTGGTTCGAGTCGATAGGCGCAGAGGGCGTCTACATCGACGACGAACTCAACTGCGTCTTCCCCTACCGCGTCACCGAGGACAACGAGCTCAGCGCCTGGCTGGCTCACACCGACACGGTCTTCCCCGAGCTGGAGCCGCTCCCCTTCAGGGAGGACGATAAGTACATGTACTGTCCCGGCGTCTGCGACGACACCGCCAACCTCGCGGTCCTCATGTACTGCGCCAAATATTTCGTAGAAAACAAGATCGAGCCGAAGGATGGCAAGGGCATACTCTTCGTGGCGAACTCCTGCGAGGAGGGCCTCGGAAACCTCAAGGGCAGCAAGGCTATAGTCGCCCGCTACGGAAGCCGCATGACCGACTTCGTGTCCTTCGACGGTCTCAAGCTCAACCACACCAACGACGACTGCGTCGGCTCGCACAGGTACGAGATAACCGTACGCACCGAGGGCGGCCACTCGTACCTCGCCTTCGGCAACCGCAACGCGATCTACTACGCGTCCATGATCATCGCGAGCCTCTACGCCATGAAGGTCCCCGTGATCGAGGACAGCCGCACGACCTACAACGTCGGCACCATCAAGGGAGGCACCTCGGTCAACACCATCGCTCAGGACGTCACGTTCACCTACGAGTACCGCTCCAGCAGGAGGGAATGCCTCGCGCAGATGAAGGAGATGTTCGAGAAGGTCATAGCCGCGTACTCCGCGATGGGCGTCTCCGTCGAGGTCAACATGATAGGTGACCGTCCCTGCAAGGGAGACGTGGACGAGAAGAAGCTCAGGGCGCTCGCCGACCTCGCCGAGAGGTCCGCGAACGACGTGCTCGGCCTCAAGTGCACCTACGCTCCCGGATCTACCGACTGCAACTCCGCGCTCGCCGTGGGTATCCCCGCGATCTGCATCGGAGTCTGCACCGCCTGGGGCCTGCACACCCGCGAGGAGTACCTCGAGACCGAGAGCCTGAGGCAGGGTCTCAGGATGTGCCTGGACTTCATGGGATACTTCTTCGAGTGATCCCTAAGGGATCTCCGCCTGCGTGCTTCGCGCGGTGTGAACCCTTTGAGCTCCCCGGCGCGTCCCGCCCCTTACACAGCTGTTATTTCAACTCCGTCTGAGTTTTCACAGAAAGGAAACATCATGGAACACATCACACCCGCAAACGGAAATCCCCCCATCGGACCCTATACCCCGGGCATCAAGGCCGGCAATATGTGCTTTACCTCGGGCCAGCTCGGCGGCACCGATCCCGACATCGCCGTCCAGGCTGAGAACGCCTGCAAGAACGTGGGCGCCATCCTCGAGGCCGCAGGCTTCGGATTCGAAGACGTCGTGAAGACTACCTGCTACCTCACCGACATCAAGGACTTCGCCGCCTTCAACGCGGTATACGCCAAGTTCTTTGTCTCCAAGCCCGCCAGGAGCTGCTTCGCCGTGAAGGAGCTGCCCGTCGCCGGCGCCAAGATCGAGATCGAGGCCGTCGCGGTAAAGTAGGAGGCCGAGCGGACGCCGCGGATAGAGAAGGCTGAAGGCCGTTTCAGGCGGAACCGCCCGCGAGGAGAAAGATATTTATGAGCCGGAGCGCGTCTCAGCGCCCCGGCTTTTGTGTTCTCCGGATACAGAGCTCCGCCTCATCCGATACCAGTTTTCTATGGGAACGCCACATTTATCGCTCCGCGCGGCAACAGCTGTGGTCTAAACCCTGCGGCTTGTTGATAAAAACAGTATTGACAAGCCATTTTTGTTGTCGTATCATAGGAACAAGTTTTCTGAAAGGAAGCGTCAAATGCTCAGATCCCTCGCTCAGAACTCCATAGCCGCTCAGCCTCAGGGCGTAGTAGGCATCGTCATCGTAAGCGTCGTAATCATTGCGGCGCTGCTTGTAGTGCTCATCGTAGGAGACACAAAGACGCGGGCCTTGTAGGGATAGAGCTTATAAACAAGTTCGACCGGCGGTCCGCATACAGCGGGCCGCTTTTGATTTAGCTCTCAATGTTTTTAATAAAAAAGGAGAAATGAAAATGAAGAAACTGCTTTCGATCCTGCTCGCTATGGCGATGCTCGCCATGTGCCTGACAGGCTGCGGAGAACAGAAGTCCTCCGAGCCCGCTCCCTCCGGCTCTCCCGAGCCCGCCGCGCCCGAGACCATCACCGTCGCGTTCATCGGCAACACCACCGGCGACTACGCGATGTACGGCATCCCCGTGCGCAACGCCACCAAGATGTTCTTTGACCAGCTGAACGCCGCGGGTGGAATCAACGGCAAGCAGATCGATCTCATCGAATACGACGACAAGGCCGATCCCACCGAGACCGTAAACGCTCTCAACCTCGCGGTAGAGAAGGGCGCCACCGCCATTGTCGGCTCCGTTCTGACCGGCGCCACCGTTGCCCTGTCCGACGCGACCTTCGAGATCAACATGCCGCAGATCACGGCTTCCGCGACCAGCCCCAAGGTAACCGTCATGGATCCCGACGCCGCGACTCCCGAGGTCAAGACCAACGTATTCAGAGCCTGCTTCCTCGATCCGTTCCAGGGCGAGAAGATGGCCGAGTACGCCTCCAAGGTGTGCGGCGCCAAGACCGTCGCCATCTTCTATGAGAACGGCTCCGACTACTCCGAGGCCATCGTCACCGGCTTCGAGAGCATGATGAACGACTTCGGCCTGACCGTCGTCGACAAGGAGGCCTTCTCCACCGGCGACAAGGATTACAGGTCCCAGATGACCAACATCGCGGCTTCCAACCCCGACGTCGTCCTCATGCCCATCTACTACGGCGAGGCGGGTCTCGCCATCACCGCCCTCAGGGCCGCGGGCTGCAAGGCTCAGGTCATCGGAGGCGACGGCTTCGGCTCCGTAAAGGATTACGCCAGCGCTGAAGACCTCGAGGGTACCGTCTACTTCTCCGGCTACGCTCCCGGAACCGAGTCCGTGGCCAAGTTCGAGGCCGACTATCAGGCGACCTACGGCGAGGCCGTTCCCAACATGTTCGCCCCGCTCGCCTGGGACGCTTCCATGATCATGGCTGAAGGCATCAAGGCCGCCGAGGAGGCGGGTCTCAAGGCCGGCAGCGACGAGTACAAGCAGTGCATCATCGATACCATCAAGGGCATGGACGCCTTTGAGGGCATCACCGGCTCCTACACCTTCAACGAGACCAACGATCCTGTCAAGTCCGTGGCGGTCATCAGGCTCTCCGGCGGAAACGAGGAGTTCGACAAGTTCTTCTAGACCGGATACCGGAGCGGCCTGACCCGCTCCCGGTCCATACGCGGCGCGCCCTCTCCCCGCGCGGGAGACGGGCGCTGTCCGCCGCTTTGATCTTTCCCGAAAGGAAATGAAATGAATCTCACGACCCTGCTGGCGCAGATCGTAAACGGTCTGCAGACAGGCTCAATCTACGCGCTGGTAGCCCTCGGCTACAGCATGGTGTACGGGATAATACTGCTGCTGAACTTCGCCCACGGAGACATCATCATGGTCGGAGCCTACGTCGTGTTCTATTCCGTCACAAAATTCGCCTTGCATCCGCTCATAGCGGTGCTCCTGGCCGTGCTCTGCAGCACGGCTCTTGGAGTTATAGTCGAAAAGGTCGCCTATTCTCCGCTCAGAAGCGCTCCGAGGCTCTCCCTGCTCATAACAGCGATAGGCGTCTCCTTCCTGCTCGAGAACGGC